>NZ_NJQY01000020.1:0-19655 GCF_010628845.1 Bacillus sp. 22-7
GAGGGGGTCAAACTGCCCGTAAAGGCCCGATTGGTGAGATACAGTGAAACTTGCCGACGCGCAGGCAGAGGCTTAGTTGAACCAATCGGGTTCGTAGTGTCGATTGATCGAAGCGCTAGCGGAGATCTTAGCGACACTAGAACGCGACTAACAATCAGTGGGGGATGAGGAAAATCCCCACTGATTGAAGTTTCACTTTATCTAATTTTCTGAATCTGCCTCCAGCAGGTCCCAGGCTGTAATGATGCCTTTGGGTTTTTCAGTCGGCTTTCCATTCTCGGTTACAATGATCCCTTCAAGTTTTTCATTTTTATTTCTGCTCTCCTCAAACATATCCTCCAAATCGAAAATAGAGGTATTCGTTCCGGCAAAGGCTATTTGATGCTTCGATTTCTTGTTGAAAAGCTCTTTGATTTTCACCTTTTTCAGCTGGATCGTTTCTTCAGTAAAATGCTCTGCCATCCATTTTACAATATCCGCTGATGTTAACAGCCAGGAATATTCCTCTTCCCGCGAATAAATGGGAAACTGGGAATGCGAGAATTTATTGATAATGGCCAGTACATCTGAAAGCTTGCCATCTTCATAAAAATAAAATACCGGTGTGGCAGCAATCGAAATCGCGGTTTTGGGCTTTTCAAAATGGCCGGCAATCAGTTCAATTTTTTCCACCGTTTCCAGGTGCGGTTCTGCTATATAATAATCCAGATCAATTTTTTCATGGACTATAGCATTTCTCAGTTTGGCAAACTGATGTAAATCATCCTCATATAATCGAATCAGCGAATGGTTTTTCTGTATTTCAATCAGCTTATAAAACCTGTCTGTTCTGGCTTGTTTAGCAGATTGTTTCAAGGCCTTGTGAATTCGGTTAAAGGCTGCCTCAAATCTTTCTGATAAGTTCATTTCTCTATCTGCACCCACAATAATCTCTCCCTAATTCATAATGTCCCTACTTTATTCCCATATTAGAGGACAAAATAAACTATGAAGATTCTGGTTCGCCTTCCGGCAGAATAATTTGCACAAATAGAATTTTCAATCTATTATATGATATTATATTCTTTAGCTGAAGACATTGCATAAATATATAAGTTTACTAATAAATTTTTTCCTCTTAACGTGAATAAACATAGATTTCCCTTTTTTTAGGAAAAAATAATATGTGTATTTCGTCTCGGTGAAAAAGGCTATTTATTATTATTGAATAATATTTTACAACCTTCAGCTCCTTACATTTATTGCGAAAGCAGGTGAAATAATGGAATACACTGTACATCCTTTAGGAGATAATGCCGTTCTTATTGAACTTGGGAACGAAATCAGTGAGGATGCACATCAAAAAGTGCAGACACTGACAGCCTTTCTCGAAAAACATCCTCCAGATTGGATGATTGAATACATACCCGCTTACACAACCGTCACTGTTTTTTATAATCCATTTGAGATCTATCAGCTTTCAGATGGAGAACTTCCATTTGACTTCATATGTTCTCACCTAAAACCGCTTATGGAAGAGCTGGGGGAAAATAAGGCAAAGGAAGCAAGAATAGTGGAAATTCCGGTTTGCTACGGAGGAGAATTTGGCCCTGATCTTGATTATGTTGCCGAACATAATGGCCTTACCCCTGATGAAGTAATAGACATTCACTCTTCAGGCAGCTATCTGGTCTATATGATCGGATTTGCGCCAGGCTTCCCTTTTATCGGCGGAATGTCAGAACAAATTGCCGCACCAAGACGGGATACACCACGGTTAAAAATTCCCGAGCGTACAGTTGGGATTGCCGGGATGCAGACCGGGATTTACCCCATCGAGACGCCAGGAGGCTGGCAGCTGATCGGGCGTACTCCTGTTAAGCTGTTTCGTCCAATGGATGAATCCCCTACCTTGTTAAAAGCTGGGGATAAAATTAAATTCAGGCCAATCAGTCTGGAAGAATACCATCATTGGGAGGAGACGGATCAATGATTAAAGTGTTAAAGCCTGGACTCCTTTCAAGCATTCAGGATCTCGGGAGAACCGGCTATCAGAAGTTTGGCGTCATAGCCAGCGGGGCCATGGATCCTTTTTCACATCGGATGGCCAATCTGCTGTCCGGAAATGAGGAAAATGATCCTGCATTGGAAATAACGATGATGGGCCCAATCCTGACATTTGAAGAAGACACATTAATTTCAATCTGCGGCGGTGACCTTTCCCCTTCGATCAATGGCCAGCCTATTCGGACATGGCGGTCAGTTTTTGTGAAAAAAGGCAGTGAACTTAAATTCGGAGGATGCCAAAAAGGGTGCCGGGCCTATCTGGCTGTTTACGGCGGTTTTGTCGTTCCGGAAGTAATGAACAGTAAATCCACTTACCTGCGCGCTGGTATTGGCGGCTTTAAAGGCAGAGCATTAAAGGCTGGAGATGTGCTGGAAACCGGCAAACCTTCCCTCCAGTCGTTGAAAATGAAGGACTTTTTATCAAAACAGCTCCTTGATAAAGCTTTTGTTGAAAACGACTGGGGCATTGCTTCAAAACTCATTCCGGAAACTGTGGGGAATCCGGAAATCAGAATCACCAGGGGCCGTCAATTTGATTTATTTACCCATGAAAGCAGGATTCAGCTTTTTAATCATGCATTTGAGGTGACAGCACAATCTGACAGGATGGGATACAGATTGAAGGGCCCTTCCCTTGCCCTGTCAGAGCATGCTGAACAAATATCTGAGGCCGTCAATTTTGGGTCCATTCAGGTTCCGCCTGATGGAAATCCGATTGTCCTGCTTGCTGACAGGCAGACAACCGGCGGATATCCGAAAATTGGACAGGTTGCGGCTGTCGATCTTCCCCTTCTGGCGCAGGCTAAACCCGGAGACGCCTTACGGTTTGCAGAAATATCAAATGAACAGGCGCAGCAATTACTCATTAAGAGAGAAATGAAATTAAAGGAGTTAAAACAAGGCATATTTTTAAAAACCAGAGGAGGAAATTAACATGCATATAGTTGACATTAATTGTGATATGGGAGAAAGCTTTGGTTCCTACAAGATGGGACGCGATGAGGAAATCCTGGACCACATTACCTCAGCCAACATCGCCTGCGGCTTCCATGCCGGTGACCCGGCGACCATGCGAAAAACAGTCAGGATGGCGCTTGATAAAAATGTAGGCCTGGGTGTCCATCCGGGACTCCAGGATCTGCATGGTTTCGGCCGGAGAGATATAAATATCACCCCTCAGGAAGCCTATGACCTGGTGGTCTACCAGATTGGCGCTTTATATGCTTTTGTTAAATCAGAAGGCGGCAAGCTTCAGCATGTTAAACCGCACGGTGCACTGTTCAACATGGCCTCCAAAAGCGCACCGTTATCGGAAGCAATCGCAGAAGCTGTTTACAAAGTGGATCCAGAACTGATTCTGTTCGGTCTCTCAGGGGGCGAATTAGTTAAAGCCGGCAGGAAGATAGGCCTCCGTTCTGCGAATGAAGTATTTTCAGACCGGACCTACCAGGAGGACGGATCGCTTACGTCAAGAAGGGAGAGCAATGCACTAATTACAGATCACAGCGCTGCTGTTAATCAGGTAATCCGCATGGTCAAAGAAGGAAAAGTTCATTCTGTTCAGGGTACTGATGTTTCCATTGAGGCCAATACGATCTGCATCCACGGCGATGGTGAAAGCGCCCTGGAATTTGCCCAATATATCCCGAAGGCGCTGAATGAAGCGGGTATCCAGGTGGCAAAAATCAGTGAGTTTTTGAAATAAAAGTGGTATAGATGGAGATAATGAACACTTGGTGACTTATCAAGCGCGGATCGCAGTTAGATGGAATAGTATCGTTCATGCCGGATTAGGCAGCGCAAACGGCACTAATCATGCTTTTCAGCGCGAACAGCATAAAAAAATAACCACAAATTAATTTATTGGGGGAAAATGAATGAAAAAGCAATCTAATGCCAGTCTTTTACTTGGCGCTGCCTTCCTTATGGCTACATCTGCCATCGGACCAGGCTTCCTGACTCAGACGACCGTTTTTACAGAAACACTGCTTGCAAGCTTCGGGTTTGTCATTTTAATTTCTATTATTATCGATATTGGTGCACAGATGAATATCTGGCGAATTATTGCTGTGTCTGAAAAACGGGCCCAGGATATTGCCAATGATGTCCTGCCGGGCCTCGGATATTTCCTGGCTGCCCTGATTGTCATGGGCGGACTGGCCTTTAATATTGGAAATATTGCCGGTGCCGGGTTAGGTACTAATGTTATATTCGGCATTTCTCCCGAATTCGGTGCCCTTTTAAGCGGAATTTTGGCGATCGGCATTTTTCTTGTAAAAGAAGCGGGGAAATTAATGGACCGCTTCACACAGATTTTAGGATTTGTCATGATTGGGCTTACTCTTTATGTTATGTTTACGGCACAGCCTCCTGTTGGTGAAGCTGTCGTCAAAACGTTTGTTCCAGACAAAATTGATATCCTGGCTATTATTACACTTGTCGGCGGTACGGTCGGCGGCTATATCACTTTTGCCGGCGGCCATCGCCTAATTGATGCAGGTGTCAAAGGAAAAGAAGCTCTTCCTGAAGTCACAAAGAGCTCTGTGAGTGCAATCGGGATTGCTTCCATAATGCGTATCTTCCTTTTCCTCGCAGCACTTGGTGTAGTTTCGCAAGGCTTGGCACTGGACCCATCCAACCCGCCAGCTTCTGTATTCCAGCTGGCTGCGGGCAATATAGGCTATAAGATATTTGGAGTCGTTATGTGGGCAGCCGCGATCACATCTGTAGTCGGTGCAGCCTATACATCGGTCTCATTTATTCGGACATTGAGCCCTGCCATCGAGAAATATCATAAATGGGTAATTGTCGGTTTTATTGCCGTTTCTACATTTGTTTTCGTATTGATTGGTAAACCAGTCAAAATACTGGTTTTAGTTGGTTCATTAAATGGTCTTATCCTGCCAATCGCATTAGGTGTAATGCTGATTGCTGCTTATAAAACCAAAATTGTCGGCGATTATAAACATCCGCTCTGGATGACCATCTTCGGAGTCATTATCGTGATTGCCATGTCTTACATGGGGGTTTACTCGTTAATCAATGGAATCCCTGAGCTGTTTAAATAAGCATGAAAGGAGATTTTTATATGAACTCCCCTTCTCAATTGAATCCTGATGAGGCACGCAAATTGATCCGCAGCAAGGCATGGGAGAAACCGACAGCAGGAATGGCAAACGGCTTCATTCAGGCAAACCTTGCCATCCTGCCAAAGGATTTGGCTTTTGAGTTTCTCCTTTTCAGCCAAAGAAATCCAAAATCCTGCCCAATCATCGATGTGACAGAACCTGGGTCTCCTGTGCCGATGCTGTCAGCCCCAAATGCTGATATTAGAACAGATTTGCCCAAATACAGGATTTATAAAAACGGTGTTCTCTCTGAGGAGATTTCAGACATCACATCTTATTGGGATGATGCTATGGTGGCATTTCTGATCGGCTGCAGTTTTACGTTTGAAGAAGCATTGCTGAAAAACAATATCCCTATCCGCCATATTGAGGAAAATCGGAATGTTCCAATGTTTAAAACAAATATTGAGTGTGTGAAGGCAGGCCGGTTTGAAGGGCCAATGGTTGTGAGTATGCGGCCGATGACAGAGAAGGAAGCTATTCGGGCTGTCCAGGTGACAAGCCGCTTCCCTTCTGTCCATGGTGCCCCTGTCCATATTGGCAACCCTGAAGCAATCGGCATAAATAATATACATCAGCCCGATTTTGGCGATGCCGTGACGATTAAAGATGGAGAGGTACCTGTTTTTTGGGCCTGTGGCGTCACTCCTCAGGCAGTTGCCATGCATGTGAAGCCGGAAATTATGATTACACATGCACCGGGACATATGTTTATTACAGATTTAAAAAATGAAGAGTTTTCGGTTTTATAGGAAAAAGGCGCCCATTAGGCGCCTTTTACTTTTTGTGTTTTAAAAAATCCAGTGCATCTTGATGATCTTTTTTCATAATCTGCTCTATTAACGGGTCCCCCGGGATGACTTCCTTCTTTTTACTTTTGATAGTCCGGTAAACAGGCCTGATGGAGGATAGACTGCTTTTTACTTTCCATTCTCTATCTTCAAAGGCTATTTTCAAATCGATTAAACCGAGATGATTGCCCCAGTATCCAGCCTGTACAGCAGCTGTTCCATTAATGGTTCCTGTCTTCAAGTCGATCCCAGGCACCTTTTGCAGCTCATCTTTGACAGGAAAAACAGAATGGCTGTGACCGAATAAAATGGCATCTATTCCTTTAACTTTGCTGAGTGCCTGAACTGAATTGCCCTTTTTCTCCTCCAGCCCTTTATCGGATTGGAGGCCGGTATGTGCAAGGGCCACAATGATATCTGCCCCTTTGCTTTTCATTATAGGAATAAAGTGCTCTGCTGTTTCTTTTATATTTTTCACTTTAAGGTTCCCGCGAAAATACTCTTTATTCCACTCCGCAACAATCGGAGTAATAAAGCCGATGACTCCGACATTCAGCTGATGCTTTTCCCCAGCTGTATCTGTCACTTCTTTCTCTATAATGGTGTAGGGATTAAAATAATTGAGGTCATCTTCTTCAAGCTGATTGCCGTCTTCCACATAGATATTTGCATTCACATAAGGAAAGTTGGCTCCCCTGAGGCTTTCTTCCATAAAATCAATTCCGTAATTAAATTCATGATTTCCCACTGTTGCAGCGTCATAAAGCAGCGTATTCATAGCTTTAAAAACAGGATGGACATTAGCCATGTCAAGCGGATGGCTTCTATAGGCATATTCATCGAGTCCATTGCCTTCAAGAATGTCCCCGTTATCGAATAAAAGGGAGTTAGGAGACTCTTTTCTAGCCTGTTTAATCAGGCTGGCCGTCCTGGAAAGCCCAAACTCCACTGTTTTTCTGCGGTCTTCATAATCATAACCAATCATATTTCCATGCAAATCAGTGGTTTCCATCACGCGCAGATGGATGGTTGGCGGTCCGGATACTTCAGCTTCCGTCTGGTTCCAGACAAGCAGCAGGGCTATGAATGATAACAGTGTGATAGTATACTTTTTCATTCCTTTTTTCATTCCAACTCCCCCAGACGATCAAAGATTAGTTTTCTTATTTTCTCTAGATGCAAGAAAATTAATCAGAGATTGGGGACTTAAGAAAAAAGAAGAAAAAAAGGAAAATTTTGAAACCTTTTTGCCCATTATACGGTATAAAAAAGAAATGAAATAAGGAGGTCCTCTTATGGATAAACAAAGAAAGTTTTGGGTTTGGGCATTATTATTTTTTGTTTTAGAATCCATTTTAGCAGCGGTTGTGTCATTACTTCTCAACTTTCCTCTTCTTGATACCTTTGCCTACAGCAGCTTTCTCCTATTGCATTCAGTTTATTTACCTTTTCACAGGGCGATGCCTGGACTAATAATGTAATTGCCGATTCAAAATTAAATATGATGACTCATTTGAATGAAGAAGAAAGAGCAGATTTTTTCATTAATCTCAATCCATTTCTTGCTGGAACTTTTGTTTTTTTTATCGTTGGATTAATCATTACAGGATATTTGTTTATTAATTAATCTTTATAAAGTGTCTTGAATATGACTTTCTCCCATGCTTTCCAGCTCAGAAGGTGTTTCAGGCGTATTCTTGTTCGGACTCCCTTTCCTACAGGGTATCTGAGTGCAGGTTCTTTTTCCCTGATAATATCCACTGCTTTTTTCGCAACGATAATTGGATCTTCGTAAAAGGGCTCCCCTTGATCAAGGTACCTCTGTATTTTTGTCATATAAGAGTAATAAGGCGAGTCGTTCTTCAATGAGGGTTCCGCTATCTTTTTGCCTGTTGTCCAAATGCCTGTCCTGAAGGATCCTGGCTCAATCACCACCACATTTACTCCAAACGGTTTGACTTCAAGCCTAAGTGATTCACTCCAGCCCTCTACTGCAAATTTTGAGGCGGCGTATGGCGATAAGCCCGGAAAACCTACTCTTCCGCTGATTGAGCTGATGTTTATGATAGTACCTGATCCCTGTTCCCTCATAAATGGCAGAACTGCCTGTGTCACGGCAATCGTTCCAAAGACATTTGTTTCAAACTGTTCTCTATACTCATCCAGCGGTATTTCTTCTGCAAATCCTGCTCCTGCATAGCCTGCATTATTGATTAAAACATCAACCGAAGGCAATTGGAGCAGCTTGCTTTTAAAATTTTTTATAGAAGATGATGAAGTGACATCCAATTCATGAATGGAAATCTGAGCAAGTACTCCCTCTTTATCAGCTTTCTCCATTAATATTTTGCTTTTATCCAGGTTTCTCATTGTGGCAAGAACATTAAAATCGTTCTTTGCCAGCTCAATGGCCATTAATATTCCAAACCCGCTGGAACAGCCGGTAATGACTGCGTAATTCCTATTCAAATACCTTCACCTTTCTCTGGTCAGAATTTTTTAATTTCGAATGTAAATAGATATATAATTAAATGTAAAAGTATTATAAAATAATAAATATATTGATAATAAGAGGATGAACAAGTTGGCTCACATATTTATCAGCATTATCCTGATTTTCTCCGGTTTAATTACGACAGTGCAGCAAAGCCAGGAGCCGATTGATTTCAATGATCCCGGAAGAGATGCCATTGTGATCGATTCACCAGCCCTGAAAAACCCAGCTTTTTGCAGCACACTAGTAACTGCAGTAAAAACAACCGCACAGACAATCAATTTTAAAGCACGGCAGATGTATTTTCAGACTCTTACATCTGCTGCATTCCATAGAAGCAGCGAATACATGACACCCTACATGTTTCAGAGTAATTATCTCCGCATTTAATGGAACCCTGAAGAAACCTACTAAAGTGTGGAGGAATGGAATTGGAAACGATTAAATCACTTTTTAATAATAACGGCTTTAAAAGATTCGTCATTTTTGGCATTATAGTTCTGGCTCTTTACCTGTCGAGAAGCATGATTAATTTAATCCTGATTACTTTTATTTTTTCTTTCTTGATGGATAGGCTCGTGAAACTGGTCCTATCGAGATTTAAACTGAATAGAAAACTGACAGTCATAACCCTTTATATAGGAATTATCGGCCTTCTCTCTATCGGGATTATTAAGTATCTTCCTTTAATAGTAACTGAAATTTCTCAGCTGTTTAAGCAGGTTGAAAGCTTTTATACCCAGAAGCATGACAATATTGTCATCACTTACATTGTGCAAATGCTTGAAAGAAATGAAGTTACGAAGTATCTCGAACAGGGCTTTGCGTTCCTGCTTCAATATTTTTCTGATATTAGCCATATTGCGATTCAAGTATTGCTGTCACTTATCCTTAGTTTGTTCTTCCTGCTTGAAAAGCCTAAGCTGACTGAGTTTACTTTAAAGTTCAAATACAGCAAAATGGCCGCCTTTTATAATGAGATTTCCTATTTTGGAAGTAAGTTCGTGCAAACATTTGGAAAAGTTATTGAAGCGCAGGTGGTTATTGCCACAGTGAATTGTATTCTGACAACACTTGCGCTCTGGATCATGGACTTCCCTCACCTGATGGGCTTGTCTATACTTATTTTCCTGCTTGGTCTGATCCCGGTAGCAGGCGTGATTATTTCCCTGGTTCCTTTATGTACAATTGCCTATTCACTAGGCGGCTTCATCCAGGTGTTTTATATCCTCCTGTTAATTATGGTGATTCATGCGATTGAAGCCTATATTTTAAACCCGAAGCTTATGTCTTCCAAAACGGATTTGCCGGTATTTTATACGTTCATTGTTCTGATTTTCTCTGAGCATTTCTTTGGTGTCTGGGGATTGATTGTCGGTATACCGGTGTTTGTGTTTCTGCTGGATGTACTTGAAGTCAAGAGCAATCCACCTAAAATACAGTAACTTGAAAAACACACAGTCCTTCTGTGTGTTTTTTATTTATTCACTGCGCCTCTTTTATTTTCATGCTGCTTCAGCCAATGTCTGAGCCCTTTTCCTGCGTGTGGTTCATCACTATATCTGGGTATGACGTGCAGATGGCTGTGAAGAATGGATTGATTGGAAGCTTCACCGACGTTCCATCCAAGAGTGTATCCATCTGGTTCATACTTTGTATCCAAATAATCCTTCGCTTTTTGAAGAAGTTCATATGTATCCTTCCACTCTTCAGCCGTTAAGTGAAAGGCATCTGAATGATGTGCTTTTGGCACAATGACCCCGCAGCCCTCTAAAACATCCTGTTCTTTATCGTGCTGAAGAAAATAACAAGTGCTGTTTTCAAAAATGATATTCTGGTGTGGATCCTTGTGCGGACTGCAAAAAGGACAACTTTCCTGATGGTTCATTTAATCATTTCCTTTCCTAACAGGGTTATTGATCAGGAAATTCTCTAAAGCGATTTTGTGGGAATGCTCATCATAGGCAGTGTTATTGATTATGGTCTTTCGGATAGTCAGTTTTTTCAGAATCTCTTCTTCAGCCTGTCTCCTTGCTTTTAGAATCTTTATGGTGCCCTCTTCCCCGCTTAGATGATTCTGCTTTCCGTATCCTTGCCGGGTATAATAATGGATAAAGCCCTCAGACCAGCTTTTCGGCCGTTCTTTTATTGCTCTTTTGAAGGAGTATTCTATGTTATCCTGATTGATATAAATTAGCATCGGATTGAGCTTTTTTACCGAATTTTCCAGTGCTAAAATATAATCCAGCAGCTTTGTTTGGGGAGCCCCATATTTAATCATTCCGACCGTAACGGGATTCTGGATAAAACAGCATTCAAAAATGTGAACTTTATTGCTGTTTTCAGCTTGCCTGGCGAATGTTGCCCACTTTTGAGTGATGAGTTGAATATTTTTCTCCAGCTGCAGCTCATAGATATCATTTTTAAATGCTTTTTCATAAAATATATCTGGCATATCAGGTCCAAGCTTTTTATAAGGCAGCAAAAAGCCATTATCTTGTGAAATGCTTTTCTCTGATAGTTGATCTCTGAAAGCGCTAAATTCTTCTAATAAGAACTGCCACTCATCATTAGTAAAGAAAGCGACACTTTCATAATCGGCAGGGTGGTCTAGATTACCTTCGAAGTATACTTGTGCTTCGATGCCATTTTGGTTTAGAATGTCATGCACCAATCTTGCCGTAGTGGATTTTCCTGAACCCGGCAGGCCTTCGATTAAAATTAGTTTTGTATCCATGGATTCACCTTCACAACATTTAGAATTCACACTCTATTGTAAGGCATAAAAAGAAAAACAAACAGTGTTTGCTGTTTGTTTTTGGATGAAGATGTATTAAACGGATTTATCCAGGCAGGCAATCAGGCGCTTCTCTATATCTGATGCCATTTCTTTAAGGTTCTGGCTTTCCATCATGCTTATTAACACACTTGGCCTTGGCAATCCTATCTTTGTTTTGCCGTTTTCTTTATATACAACGATTTTACAGGGGAGAAAATAGCCAACGATTTTATCTTCTTTCAGTACTCTCTCCGCCTCCTGGGGATTACAAACTTCAAGGACCTTAAATTCTTCATCCAGATGAAAGCCCTTCTCCTCCAGCTTCTCTTTAATATCAAAAGTCCAAAGTACACCAAACTTTTCATCTTTTAAATGCGTTTCCAATGCTGTAATTGTTTCTTCAATGGATTTCTCTGATTCAACTGTGTAATCAAAATTCATAGCAGTCACCTCTTTTTCATGTCCTTTTTAATATGAACAAACTGCTGTGTTTTTACTATGGAATGCTGGTGAACTGCTATGAGATATTGATGGCGAGCGTTTCTTGGTTAGACCGGGTTTCATAGCTAAGACACAAGTTTTAACCCAATTGCCGCACTTAATACCATTGCAATAAAGAATATTCGTTTGGCGTCTTTCGGTTCTCCGTACAGGATCATGCCAAGGATCGCTCCACCGGCGGCGCCGATTCCGGTCCAGACGGCATAAGCTGTGCCCATCGGCAGTTCTTTCATGGCCAAAGACAGGAACAGGAAGCTTGCGCCAAAGCCGCCAATAAGCAGAAGTAAGGACCGCCAGTTCCTGTTTTGATGCCAGCTGTTAATCATGGTGACACCTGTCATTTCAAAAATTCCAGCTAAAATCAGATACAGCCAGCTCATGAACTTTCAGCTCCTTTTGATTTGTCCTCGTTTGTCACCAGCTTTAAACCAAGGACTCCTAATAATAAAACAAAAACCAGAATGATTTTAGATAATTTCAAAGGCTCTCCGAAAAATATAATTTCCGATAGTACTGTCCCGGCGGTGCCCATGCCAACAAAGACAGCATAAACCGTCCCCACCGGCAGCACCCTGCCCGCCATGATCATCAGATAAAAACTGACAGCGATGCATATGATGGTCCCTGCCCATGATAAGGGATCATCCGCATGCTTTAAGCCAATGACCCAAAACACTTCAAAAAATGCTGCAATAAATACCTTTAGCCACTGCATGAAATCAGCTCCTTTATTAATATTCCCTGAAAAAGAAAAAAGCCCGGAAGATATCTGATGATCAGTATCTCCCAGGCTTTTATCCCTCCGTGGCATAGCCATAAAAGCTATGAGTTTTCTCTCGGACCAGGCCAGCATCTGCTGCGGAACCCTAGAAAACCTTTTTATTAGATTTAAAGGTATTATAACAAAATAACAAAACATTTTCCATCAATATCAACACACATGATCAGCAAGGACATACTCTTGTTCCCAATTTCGGCAGTCTGCCATTTCAGCAGAGCACGCGATATGACTGATGGATGGAGGATACGGACTTTTCCTAATATGCTCTTTTATGCTGTTAAAGGCTATTTCGTAGTCGAATTCCAGACAGTGATCAAAATAATGATGAACAATTTCGTTTTTGATCCGGAAAGGAGGATACACTCTTTCAATAAGAACAAAAAGCTTCAGCATTTCTGTTTTGTTCATATAACCATTCCTTTAGATAATCTTAATTCAATTATTGCCTGTTTTCCTAAAACAAAACCCCTGCACATCGCAGAGGCTTCATCCTATAGATCCATTTTAAGGGCTACCGGGCAATGGTCGCTTCCCATAATGTCGCAATGAATTTGTGAATCTATTATTTTTTCCTGAAGCTTTTCTGAAATTATAAAATAATCAATCCGCCAGCCGATATTCCTCTCCCTTACTCTTGCCATATAGGACCACCATGTATAGGCTCCCTCGGCTTCCGGGTATTTATAGCGGAAAGCATCAACAAACCCTGAACCAAGCAATCTGGTCATTCTGTCGCGCTCTTCATCGGTAAACCCGGAATTTCCGCGATTGGATTTTGCATTCTTTAAATCTATTTCATTATGAGCCACATTTAAGTCACCGCACATAATAACAGGCTTGATTCCATCCAGCTCAAGTAAATACTCCCTAATCCGCTCTTCCCATTCCAGACGATATGGAAGGCGGGCCAGGTCACGCTTCGAATTCGGCGTATAGACATTGACGAGATAAAAGTCTTCATATTCAAGCGTAAGAATCCTGCCCTCGGGTTCTGTTTCCTCATCGCCCAACCCATAGCGAACAGAAATCGGCTTTTTTTTCGTAAAAACAGCTGTCCCGGAATACCCTTTTTTTAGAGCATAATTCCAATATTGGTGATAGCCATCCAGGATGAGCTCAATCTGCCCCTCCTGTAATTTAGACTCCTGGATACAAAAGATGTCTGCATCCACTTCTTTGAAGTAATCGATGAAGCCTTTTTTCACACAGGCCCTAATGCCATTCACATTCCATGATACGAGTTTCATTGCAATTGTATCTCCTTACGAAAAAATCTGTATGAGTACAACATTACCATGGCTTTTCAATAATTGCATAGTAATAAACACTGAAACTTGAAAGGCAATCGAAAAATGCTCAAAATTAATGGATATTTCTCATTACTGCTTCTTTTAGCTCCCATGCTGATTTTTCCGGGGAATCCGCCTGGCTGATTGCCGTAATGACAGAGACACCGTCTGCTCCTGCATCCATAATGGGAGGTGTGTTTTCAGAATGAATTCCCCCTATTCCTACCACAGGAATCTGGATATCAGCAGCTCTCAATTCCTTTAAAAAAGTAAGACCCTGAACGGCTTTGGCATCTTTTTTTGTGCTTGTCGGATAAATAGGGCCAATGCCCAGGTAATCTGCCCCCTGCCGGATCGCTGCTTCTGCTTCAAGCATATTATGCACGGAGACGCCAAGGATTTTGCTGCCGATTTTCCTGCGGACCACATCTGCCGGTTCGTCCTCCTGGCCTATATGGACGCCATCTGCGTTGATACTAAGTGCCAATTCAATGTCATCATTTACAATAAAGGGAATATTGCTCTCTTTGCAGATTGCCTGAAGCCTTTTTGCAAGAGATTCCTTCTCTTTGCCGTGCAGGCAACCTGCACCTTTTTCACGGAATTGAAACAGGGATATTCCCCCCTTAATCGCTGACCGGAGAATATCTTCAGGCTTATGGCGGCAATTTACGCTCCCCATTATGAAATACACTTTAAGCCAGTTTCGTATTTGCTTAGGATTAACTTCCATATATGAAGCTCTCCTTTTTCTTCAAATTATAAGCCCAATGATTGGTTGGTCCATGACCGCTGCCAATTCTTAAGTCATTTTCAATTGCTGCCTGAATAAATTGCTTTGCGCGATCAACAGCCTGTGGCACAGAAACACCGTCAGCGAGGCCGGCTGTGATTGCAGCAGAAAAAGTGCAGCCTGTCCCATGTGTATTGGCTGTTTGGATTCTATTACTCTTGAATTCAGTAAAACCTTCACCGTCAAATAATAGATCGGCAGCCATTTTTCCCTCCTCATGACCGCCCTTAATGATGACATGTTTCGCACCAAGCCTATACAGTTCTTTTGCTGCCTTCCGTTTATCTTCCATTGAACGAATAATAGTATCCGTTAAAACCTCTGCCTCGGGAATATTGGGTGTAATGACCATCGAGAGCGGAATCAGATGCTTTTTCATCGCAATAATGGCTTCTGTCTGAAGAAGGCTTGCTCCACCTTTTGCTATCATCACCGGATCAATGACGATATTGTTCCAGCCGTATTTCGCAATCTCCTTTGAAACCCTTTCGATAATCTCTGCACTGAAGAGCATACCTGTCTTGACTGCATCCGGCCTTAAATCCTCTCCTATGGATTGCAATTGGGACGCAACTGCATCTGGGGTCATTGGATAAACTCCCTGCACTCCCATGGTGTTTTGGGCTGTTACGGCAGTTAACGCTGACATGCCGAAAACGCCGAGTTCCTGAAAGGTTTTTAAATCGGCCTGAATACCCGCACCGCCGCCGCTGTCTGATCCTGCTATGGTTAATGCTTTGTTGACCTTCATATTTATTCCCCTCCTATCTGACTAAAAGAGCCGCGCAATTCAACATCTGCGGCTGAAATAGTATATAAGCTATTCAAGAACTCTATTTGGAAAGTGCCCGGGCCCCTGCCATCCGTTTTTTCTGCAGCGATTTCGGCGGCAGAGCCATACACGACCAACGAAGCAGCTGCCGCTTTTACTGGATCCTTTTCAACAGTGACGAAAGCTCCAATGACAGAAGTCAAAAGACATCCGGCCCCTGTTACTTTCGTTAACAGGGGATGGCCATTGTTGACCGAAAAAGTGGAATGTCCATCTGAAACGATGTCCTGTTTCCCTGTAATGACGGTGACTGCACCAAGTTTATTTGCTGCTGACTTTGCAAGTTCTGCAGTGCTTCCTTTCGCTTCTCCGGCATCGACGCCCTTAATTTTCCATTGCTGTCCTGCTGCATTGGCAATTTCTGCAGCATTGCCTCTTATGATGCTAATATCTAATTCTTCCATTATTCTATTGGCTGTTTCTGTTCGGTAAGCTGTCGCGCCGGCACCAACCGGGTCAAAGATTACCGGCACCCCATGCTGATTGGCTGACTTTCCTGCGATAAGCATACTTTTCACTTCTTTTTCAGTCAGTGTTCCCATGTTGAGAACCAGAGCGCCGGCGATTTTAGCCATATCACCCGCCTCTTCATGCGCATAAGCCATTACAGGTGATGCACCAATTGCCAGCAGGCCATTGGCAGTAAAATTGGTTACTACCACATTGGTGATATTATGTACCAGAGGGTTTGACTCTCTTACTTTATCTAATAGACTGCTAATCTCCTGAATGTTCATTTAGAATCCTCCTTTAATTCATAACTAGTCCGCCATCCACAACCAAATTCTGTCCTGTAACTGCCCTTGCCCAGGGAGAAGCGAAGAAGACTATCGCATCTGCCACTTCTGCAGGATCTGTGACTTTTCTTAGTGGAGTCGAGTTTTCGATAATTTCAAAGACTTCCTTAGATGTCGAAGCACTGGCGTCTGTCGTTTTTAACAAACCGCCTGACACCATATTTGCAGTAATTCCATATTGCCCCAGCTCATTTGCCATATTTCTGGTGAAGCCTAATAAAGCAGCTTTGCTGGTCGTATAGTCATGATAGGGTACAACTGGATGCTGGAATAGGTTGGTGCCGACCGAGATTATCCTGCCAAACTCCTGTTTTTTCATATCTGCAAGACCTGCTTGAACAGTGTTCAATGCTCCCAGAATTGCCCCTTCCAGCTGATTTTTGTAATCGTCCCATTCAATTGTTTCTGCATCTTTTTTTAAAACAGGGTCAAATTGAAAATTCACCAGTGCATTATTGACTATGGTTGTAATGGGAGCTCCAAAGTGTTCCTTCGTTTTTTCATACATGGATTTCACTTGAACTCTGTCCCGAACATCAGCACGAATGGCAATGGCTGATTCGCCAATTTCCTTCTGCAGAGCATGGGCTTTTTCCTCGCTATGGAAATAGTTAATGACAATTCTCGCCCCTTCTCTTGCGAAAGCTTTTGCTGTTTCTTTGCCCAATCCTCTGCTGCTGCCTGTAATAATGACAATCTGATCGTTAAGATTCATAGAAAATCCTCCTTATTAATAGCCAATTCATTTGTTTTTAGAACAAAATAAAAACCAGATCCGTTTAATTGGACCTGGCTGAATAATATATAGGGAATTAAGTTTGTTCCCCGCAATTACTACTTTCCTACGCTGGTATGATCCAGATCAGGTCCGAAGGGTAAAAAACAGTCCGGTTTCTTTCTCAGCCCGCGAGCATCGGGCACCCCTAGCAGTAAAACTATTAAGTTGGCTGATTTCATCTTAGCCTGAAACGTTAAATCTGTAAAGTCTTGCAATTCTGCCTGTTCCTCTTTAAGGTGTAATTAGAAATACATAACTTGGAGGAATAATAGAATGGCTGAACACCAATTCCATTTAAAAGCACATTGGCCAGGACTTCGGAATAATGTGGGTGAAATTGAAACAGGCGGGCTGAGAACAAAGGTATCTATCCCTCCGGAAATGGACGGTCCTGGAATCGGAACCAATCCGGATGAAATGCTGCTGGGGGCAGCGGCAACTTGTTATATTATTACCCTGGCAACCATGATGGAACGCAGCCGGCTCGAGAAAGATGACCTGACGATGGAATCAGTCGGTGTTGTGGATGTGACCAAAGGTGTGATTACCTACAGGAAAATCATTCATCGCCCGGTTATCGTGCTGAAGGCAGATGCCGATGAAAAGGACCATGCACTTGCGCGAAAGCTGGCGCAAAAAGCCGAAGCATCCTGCATGATCTCAAGGGCAATTAAAGGGAATGTGGAAGTCGAGTTGCAGGAAACCGTACTTAGATCAAAGATGTAAATCAAAAAACCGGCTTAATAGCCGGTTTTCGTTCACTAAAATGCCCATTTTCTGATTGCCTGTGCAACACCGGCTTCATCATTGGTTCCCGTCACAGCATCGGCTGTTTCTTTCACGATTTCCTGGGCATTTCCCATCGCTACTCCCCAGCCTGATTCCTCAATCATGGCAATATCGTTCAAGCTGTCTCCCATGGCCATTACATTTTCCATCGAAATGCCAAGAAGCTCTGTTACCTTCTGGATCCCTTTGGCTTTATTGATGCCAAGAGCATTGACTTCAATATTGGTTAAGCTTGAGTTAGTAATTTCCAGATCGCCTTTTGACTGCAGCTCCTTATGGATCAGTTCCCTGACTGCGTCATCTGAAATATCAAATCCAAACTTAAGCCACTCATGGTCATGAATATTTTCCGGCATTTCGTTGTTCCATACCCGTTCGCAGCTGGTGGCCCAAAAATTGGTCTTATGTGACTGTGACAAGTTCCACATCCATTCCATAACTTTGGAATCAACGGGAGCTCTTGAAATGGATTCTCCATCTGGGCCAAATATTTCACTGCCATTAACCGTAATTAAATAGGAGTTTAATTCCAGGGAATCGGCATGATCGCCTGCTGTAAGCCTTGATCTTCCGGTGCTCAAAATGACTTCGATTCCTTTCTCCTTTGCCTCTTTTATGGCTGCACGGTTCTCTTCAGGAATTTCCCCTCTGGAATTTAATAAAGTTCCATCCATATCGAGAGCGATTAATTTGATCTGCGGTGGAATTGTTGATTTTGTCATGATCCTCTCCCTTTCTTCTTTTAACACAATAAAGCCATTATATAGTTAGCCTGGCTATCCTTCAAAGACGGTGCTTTTCAGGTGAATAATTTATTGGGAAATGGAAATACCTGTATGTATTAAATATTAAAGGTGATGTCCTATGTATCTGATACTTGTTATTGTGGTATGGATTTTGTTTGCTTACTGCTTTATTGATTGGTCACAATGGAAAAAACAATACCCGACTGTGCTGTACTTTATTGCGATTAACCTTACCTATAACATGCTCTATTTTAATCATACTCTCTGGGCTTTTAGAGGCATTACGGCCGAATGGCTTAATCATAGCATTATTAACTTAGCTTTCACTTATTTTATAACTCCCATGGCTCTAATCATATATCTGCAGCGTTATCCTGAGAATAAAAACCATGGATACCTTTACTCTGCGGTTTGGATTGGCTTTTTTACCATCATTCAGTCTCTGTTTGCACATAAAGGGATGTTTGTGTACGATAACGGCTGGAACGGCTGGCATAATATTTGGCTGAATATCGCTTTGTTTGCTGTATTAAGAGTCCACTATAGAAAACCGGCAATGGCCATGCTCATTTCTCTGCCTGCTGTGGTGATTTTCTACTTATTATTTCCGTTTCCATTGGAAAGCCTAAAATAAATGCATACATGAAGTGAGGTGTACTGATTGATCATTCAAAACGATTTGTCTGTGTTCTTATTTTTGCTCCTTCTGTTCTTAACCTATGCATTGATGTGGTTTTATTTAATCAGGAAAAAAGTGAATAAATAATTCAGGCGCAGACCAAATGGTTTGCGCTTTTTTGTATAATCTTAATAAATGCCAAAAAAATGAAGCGATTGACTTGTATCTGTCGTCTAACTGTCAGTCAGATAAAGTGAAACTTCAATCAGTGGGGGTTTTCCTTATCCCCCACTGATTGTTAGTCGCGTTCTAGTGTCGCTAAGATCTCCGCTAGCGCTTCGATCAATCGACACTACGAACCCGATTGGTTCAACTAAGCCTCTGCCTGCGCCTCGGCAAGTTTCACTGTATCTCACCAATTGGGCCTTTACATTATAAAGCGAGGCGACTTGCCCAGGGGTGACAAGCATAAGACGAGCAGCTGGAGGGAAG
>NZ_NJQY01000021.1:0-155223 GCF_010628845.1 Bacillus sp. 22-7
AAATAGAGTATTTGATTCTGCAAATAGAATCGCAAACTTGCAAATAGAGTTCTTCATTCTGCAAATAGAATCGCAAACTTGCAAATAGAGTTCTTCATTCTGCAAATAGAATCGCAAACTTGCAAATAGGGT
Source organism: Bacillus sp. 22-7 (assembly GCF_010628845.1). NCBI lineage: Bacteria > Bacillati > Bacillota > Bacilli > Caryophanales > Bacillaceae > Bacillus > Bacillus sp. 22-7. Next base: position 133 of record NZ_NJQY01000021.1, read on the forward strand.
TCTTCATTCTGCAAATAGTAGCGCTAAACTTGCAAATAGAATCACAAACCTGCAAATAGCACACTCCATATCCAATAAAAAACTCCCCACTGCTAGTTTTACAGCCCGCTTAATCGGGAAATTACCTCAATAAAACCACTCGGAGGTAATCAGTATGCTTCAATTCATAGAATCCCGCTCTCCCTCTACCATCGCCCTCGCATTCAATGGCAATGCAACAAAGGAAGATGCTGAAAAGCTGGATCAATACGTAAGAGAAAATTTTAAAGATGACCAGAAATTCAATATCCTGGCCATCATGACGGATGTAGATGGAACAACTTTCCAGGGAGCAACGGAAGGAATGGAATTTGATATAAAAAGGTGGAAGCAGTTTAATAAATTCGCTGTTGTCAGTGATAAAGACTGGATTGGCACTGTATCAAAGCTCACGAACTACCTGCCTGGAATTACAGTCGAATATTTTGAAGGCCATCAGCTTGAAGAAGCGTGGGCCTGGATATTGAAATAGCCTAATAAGGGCTATTTTCGATCGCAGAATATCGGGCAGTGACAACAGGTTCGCAACCTGCTACACTTGTCCCCTAAAATTTACCATCTTGACACCACTGATATTTTCTGAAATAATAATAGACAATTAAATACTGGTACCTTTAATTCAGTCCCGTGAGGCTGACAAGGACAGCGGAAGTATGATGACCAATGGGTGAGGTGTATCCTGCCCAATGGTTCTTCATACAGGAAAAAGGCTTCTTGTCGGAAAACGGCGAGAAGCCTTTTTCTTTTTCCATCCACTTACTATCGAAGATCCTTCGGTACCAGTTCAAAAAACGATTGGAGGAATTGGTATGAAAAAAGTAGATTTGGATTTTTCGTTAGAAGCGGTACCTCAAAGTCATCGCAATGGTTTTTGGAAAATGCTTGTGGTGATGCTCGGCCTGACCTTCTTCTCGGCCAGCATGTGGTCAGGCGGAACGCTTGGAACAGGATTAACGTTCATTCAGTTTATCGGAATCGTTCTGGCAGGCAACTTGATTTTAGGTGCTTACACAGGAGCACTTGCTTATATCGCGGCAAAGACAGGCCTATCAACGCACCTGCTCACCCGTTATGCTTTCGGTGAAAAGGGGTCCTACCTATCATCCTTCCTGCTTGCTGCCACTCAAGTTGGCTGGTTCGGAGTTGGGGTAGCGATGTTTGCGCTGCCGGTTCAGAAAGTAACAGGAATTGATGCGTATCTCCTGATTGCGGTGGCAGGCCTCCTAATGACAGGCACAGCCTTCTTCGGTATGAAGGCACTGGCAATCTTAAGCTTCATAGCAGTACCTTTAATCACTATTCTGGGAAGCTTCTCCGTTTTTAAAGCAACCGAAACTGCAGGAGGACTGGAAGGGCTTATGCAATATCAGCCAACAGAGGCCATTAGTCTGGCTGCGGCTTTAACAATTTGCGTCGGCTCGTTTATCAGTGCGGGCACACTGACTCCGGACTTTGCACGTTTCTCAAATACAAAGCGTTCAGCGGTAGTATCAACCGTCATCGCCTTCTTCATCGGAAACTCGATCATGTTCCTGTTCGGTGCAATTGGTGCAATTGCAACAGGGCAATCGGATATTTCAGAAGTCATGTTCATCCAAAAGCTGATTTTCCCGGCGATTCTGGTTCTTGGTTTAAATATCTGGACAACGAACGATAACGCTTTATATGCATCAGGCTTAGGGTTTGCGAGCATTTTAAAGATCCGAAAAGGAAAGGTTGTCATCTTCAATGGAATTGTTGGAACGATTGCGGCCATGTGGCTGTACAACAACTTTGTAGGGTTCCTGACGATTCTGGGATCGACGCTGCCATCCATCGGAGCTATCATCCTGGCAGATTACTTTATCGTAAATCGCGGAGAATATAAGAAGTTTGCAGATATGAAGTTTAAGGCTGTAAACTGGATCGCGATTCTTGCCTGGGCAGCCGGGGTAGCCGCTGCAAATTTCTTGCCGGGGATCCCGCCAGTCAACTCGCTGTTAGGTTCAGCAATCACCTTTGTCCTGGTATCAAAATTGGCTGCTTCATTACAAGGCAGAAATACAGTTCGGGAAGGGGAACTAAGAAGTGATTATTAAAAACGCGAAACTGAGAGGCCGGGAAGGCTTATGGAATATAGCGATACAAGATGGAAAGATTCATAGCCTGACACAAGGGGAATCGAATGGCAGCCAGGAAATTCTGGATGCTGCCGGATCCCTGGTTTCGGCACCCTTCATCGAACCCCATATTCACCTGGATACAACCCTGACAGCAGGAGAACCGGAATGGAACCAGAGCGGAACTTTATTCGAAGGTATTCAAAGATGGGCACAAAGAAAAGAAACCTTGACACATGAAGATGTAAAAACAAGGGCGAAAACGGCATTGAAATGGCAAATGGCACAGGGAATTCAGCATGTCCGTACACATGTGGATGTAACAGACCCCAGTCTGACTGCTTTAAAAGCCCTGCTGGAAGTAAAAGAAGAAATGGCTGACTATGTGGACCTCCAGCTGGTTGCTTTTCCGCAGGAGGGAATCAATTCATATCCAAGCGGCGCAGAGCTCATGGAGGAAGCGCTGAAAATGGGGGCTGATGTGGTAGGAGGGATTCCTCATTTCGAGTTCACAAGGGAGTACGGCGTTGCTTCAATGAAAACGGCCTTTGATCTTGCGGAAAAATATGACCGCCTTGTCGATATCCATTGCGATGAAATCGATGATGAACAGTCGCGCTTTGTGGAAGTGGTAGCTGCGGAAGCCTATGAACGCGGATTGGGCAGCCGGGTAACAGCCAGCCATACAACGGCAATGGGTTCTTATAATGATGCTTATACCTACAAGCTGTTCAGACTGTTAAAGCTATCAAACATAAACTTTGTCGCAAACCCGCTCGTAAACATCCATCTGCAGGGACGCTTTGATACGTATCCGAAGCGCAGGGGAATTACAAGAGTGAAGGAACTGCTTGAAGCAGGGCTGAATGTAAGCTTTGGCCATGACGACATCTTCGATCCATGGTATCCGCTTGGCACCGGCAATATGCTGCAGGTGCTACATATGGGCATCCATGTGTCACAGCTGATGGGGTATGAGCAGATTGTTAACTCGTTTGACCTGATTACAAATAACAGTGCCAAAACTTTAAGTATTGAAGAGAAATATGGAATTGAAGAAGGAAAGCCGGCCAACTTGATTATTCTTGATGCGGAAAATGAGTATGAAGCGATTAGGAGGCAGGCGGCTGTCAAGTATTCAATAAGAAATGGAAAAATAATTGCTGAAACGAAACCCAGCCAGACATCAGTGGTGTTTGGTGAAGAAAAATTGAATGTGGATTTTCATAAATGATAGAAAAATGACTGGCTCAGACTGACTGGGTCAGTTTTTTTGTTGTTTAGGAATTTATTAAATATAACGATGTGAATGACGTTGATGAAAGATTTTCTGCATCCAGCTTCAGCGCCCAGTCATAAGCCAAATCACTCCAGAAATCGAGATTTCCTGTGTGATTCGTTATGCCTATCGGAGCTGATCAAGGCGCTTCCACCTTTGTTTCTATCAAGAAAATTATTAGAAAGTCACGAAAATAATGTAATCGCTTACAACCTTAATAGTAAAGAAGCTGGTAAAACAAGCTTTCAAAAATAAGTATTTCGACTCTAAAAATATAGTAGAATATTTCGATAATCTAATATATACTAATTTTTATTAAAAAGTATGAAAAGTCTAAAAATAAGACTTTATCTTACTTTCATCTACATAAAAATCACAAGGGGGAAAAACAATGAAAGGCAAGTCTTCACTGGTTTTAAGCATTTTACTGATTCTTTCATTACTGCTTTCAGCATGTTCCGGCAGCGGTGAAAAAGCATCCGGAGGCAGCAGCGGCGATCCAAAAGAGGGCGGTTCACTCATTTATGCCCGCGGTGCTGATGCGATTGGGCTGGATCCCATCAATGTAACGGATGGTGAATCTATCCGTGTAACAAGCAATATTTTTGAAACATTGTTTGTATATGACGAAAATCTTGAAGTCCAGCCGGGATTAGCGGAATCTCACAAAGTCTCTGACGATGGACTGACATGGACAATTTCACTGAAAAAGGGCATCAAGTTCCAGGATGGAACCGATTTTAATGCGGAAGCGGTCGTGTTCAACTTCGATCGGTGGATGGATCCTGAAAACCCCTACCACAAAGGGGATTTTCCATACTACCCATTCTTGTACGGGGGCTTTAAAGGAGACCCGAACCATAAGATCGAGTATGTAAAAGCAGTTGATGAATCAACAGTAGAGTTTAAATTAACGGAAAAGACAGCTCCATTTATCAGCTATTTGGCTATTCCTATGTTTGGAATCGCAAGTCCTGCGGCGATCGAAAAGCATGGTGACAAATTCTATCAACATCCAGTGGGAACAGGCCCGTTCGAATTTGTCAGCTGGAAAACCAATGACAAAATCGTCCTAAAGAAAAATGAAAATTATGCAGGAGAAGGTCCATATCTGGATGAACTGATTTTCCGCGTCATTCCGGAGAATTCCTCACGTCTTACGGCACTTCAAGCGGGTGAAGTTGATATCATTGATGGGCTGAATCCGGATGATGCCACGACCATTGAAGCTGATTCAAACTTAAGTCTTGTCAAGCGCCCAAGTTTTAACATCGGCTATATGGTTCTTAATACTCAAATGGCGCCTTTCGATGACGTTAAAGTCCGCCAGGCTGTCAATATGGCCATTGATAAACAGGCCATTGTGGATGCGTTTTATAACGGCTATGCCGAAGTGGCGAAAAACCCATTCCCATCTGTGCTTTGGGGCTACAATGACAGCATTGAGGACTACAAATTCAATGTGGAAGAAGCGAAAAAACTATTGGCAGAAGCAGGATATCCAGATGGATTCAAGACCCAGCTTTGGGCTATGAGCAACCCAAGACCATATATGCCGCAGCCAATGAAGGTGGCAGAAGCCATCCAGTCAGATCTGAAAAAAGTAGGCATCGAAGCTGAAATCGTAACCTATGAATGGGCAACGTACCTTCAAAAGTCTGGCAACGGGGAACATCCAATGGGCTTATACGGCTGGACAGGCGTTATGGCCGATCCGGATAACTTCCTGTTCCCGAACCTGAGTGCAACGAATACGGAGAAACCTGCCAGCAACCGTGCGTTCTATGAAAATGAAGAATTCACGAAGCTTCTGCAGGACGCACGTGTAACATTTGACCAGGACGAACGGGCAAAGCTTTACCAGCAGGCCCAGGAAATTTTCCACAAAGATGCCCCATGGGTGACGCTTGCACATACAACACCGCCAATCGCAATGGCGGCCTATGTCCAGGGATTCACTGCACACCCAATGGAAGATGATGACTTTACGAAGGTTTACTTGACGAATTAACAGCCAGAGCCCCTGCGTTTGCGGGGGACTCTTTTCATATCTAAGGGAGGGTTTCACTGTGTATGAATTATTAAAAGGGTTATGCGAAATCGTAGGTCCAAGCGGTTTTGAACAGGATGTCCAACGATTTATCTTAAATGAAGTAAAGGATTATGTAGATGAATACCACGTCGATTCAGTCGGGAACCTGATTGTGAAAAAGAAAGGGAATAACCCGGATTATCCTTCGTTAGTCATTGCGGCCCACACCGATGAAATTGGGTTTATCGTGAAAAAAATCGAAGAGAATGGGTTAATTCGTTTTGAGAAATTAGGCGGATTCGATGATCGTATTCTTTTATCATTGCCGGTTAAGGTCCGTTCTGAAAAAGGCAATATTGATGGAGTGATCGGAACCATTTCAGCTCACTATGTGAAGTGGGATGATCCAAAACGCATTTCCAGCCACCGCGATCTTTATATTGATATCGGAGCCCGTACAGCAGAAGAAGCCGCGGAAATGGGAATCAAGGTTGGGCAGCCCATCAGCTATGGCACCGAGTTTAAGAAAATAGGAAAAAACCGCGTTACGGGCAAAGCTTTGGACGACCGGGCAGGCTGCGCCCTACTGATTCGTCTGCTCCAAAATATCGGAGGAAATGGGACTCAGCATGGCGATATTTACGGTGCCTTTACGGTTCAGGAGGAAGTTGGGTTAAGAGGGGCATCCGTTGTATCTGCTGCTGTAGAACCGGACTTTGCGCTGGCACTGGATACAACACCAACCAGCGACACATTTGACGTACTCATGACAGGCACAAGAATCCTGGGCAATGGCCCTTGCATCAAAATCGCTGATAAATCACTGATTGCCCATCCGCTTGTCACTCAGCACCTCGAAAAAGTGGCGCAAGAAGGAGATATCCCATATCAGCATGAAGTCTTCATGGGAATCGGAACAGATGCCGGCGCTATCCATATGACGAACAAAGGCGTCACAGCAGGGGTTATCTCCATCCCGTCCCGCTATACACATACGCCGATTGAAGTAGTCGACTTGGACGATATGGAAAACTCCTACAAACTGCTGCACGACTTTGTGGTGACATTGGATCAGCTGAAGGGGAAGACGTTTTTGGATACTTAATCGTATCAGAGAAGACAGGGGGCTTGCTCTCTGTCTTTTTTTATAGACAGCAGCCGTGCAAAACGGCCAATTTGCGGAATTCTCCTCTCTATTTGCAGATTTGGCCATTCTATTTGCAGATTCCAGCAATCTATTTGCAAAATAAGCTTCTCTATTTGCAGGATTCGCAATTCTATTAGTAATGTTCACACTCACACATCACATCTGCCAAACCCTGTAACTGGAATCAGTCTATCTTCCTTTCTATTAAAACCGGTAGCATCTGCCGTGCTGGATTGCTCTATTTGCAAAATTTCTCCCTCTATTTACAGGTTCCAGCAATCTATTTGCAAATAAGCTTCCCTATTTGCAGGTTTCTCGATTCTATAAGTAATGTTCACACTCACACATCACATCTGCCAAACCCTGTAACTGGTATCAGTCTATCTTCCTTTCTATTAAATCCGGCAGCATCTGCCGTGCTGGATTGCTCTATTTGCAAAATTTCCCCCTCTATTTGCAGATTGGCCATTCTATTTGCAGGTTCCAGCAATCTATTTGCAAATAAGCTTCCCTATTTGCAGGTTTCCCGATTCTATAAGTAATGTTCACACTCACACATCACATCTGCCAAACCCTGTAACTGGTATCAGTCTATCTTCCTTTCTATTAAATCCGGCAGCATCTGCCGTGTTGGATTGCTCTATTTGCAAAATTTCTCCCTCTATTTGCAGGTTTTGCCATTCTATTTGCAGATTCCAGCAATCTATTTGCAAAATAAGCTTCTCTATTTGCAGGATTCGCAATTCTATTAGTAATGTTCACATTCACGGGAAGAGGGCGGCCCGACTGGGATTGATCTGTCAGTCACTTTGTTAAAATCAATCAAACGTTTGATTGATCCTTCAGCTAAAAACAAATGAATATTTTAACAATTTATAATTTTATGTTGAAATTATAGCGCTTACATTGTATATTGAATACGTATTCAAAAACTAGAAATTTCAGAAAGATGGTGAGCGATTGGAGAGAATAGCTGTACTTGGGTGCGGCACGATGGGCCATTCAATTGCGCTTAATGCGGCTTGGGCCGGACTGAGCGTGACGATGCAGGGAATCAGCGACGCCGACCTGGAACAGGGCTGGACCAACATGCTGAAGAAGCTTGAGGTTATGCTCAATAACGGTATTTTATCCGAATCGGAAGCTGGCCACATTCAGGAAAATATTAAAATGACTGTCTCTGTTGAAGAAGCAGTTCAGGGTGCTACTTTCGTGATGGAAGCTGTACCGGAAAACATTCAATTAAAAATTGACTTATTTAAACGTCTCGACGCTCTCTGTGATCCCGATGTCATTCTCGCAAGCAATACTTCAGGCCTTAGTCCAACGGAGATTGCTTCAGAGACTGCCCATCCGGAACGCACGGTAGTGACGCACTTCTGGAACCCGGCACATTTAATTCCACTTGTCGAGGTTGTTCGCGGTGAGAAGACCGGCGATGAAGCAGTGGAAAGATCCTTTCAGCTTTTAAAGCAAATGAAGAAAAAGCCGATTGAAGTGAAAAAAGAGGTTCCCGGTTTTGTCGGCAATCGCCTTCAATATGCACTTTTCCGTGAAGCCCAATACCTTCTGGAGGAAGGCATCGCGAGCAAGGAAGATATTGATGATGCCGTTACTTACGGCATTGGACGCAGGCTCCCTGTTTCAGGCCCTTTGATGACGGCCGATATGGGCGGACTGGATGTCTTCTCCGCAATATCTGATTATTTGTTCCAGCACTTATCCAGTGCAGAGGAATCTTTGCCGGCACTAAAGAAGCTTGTGTCTGAACAGAAGCTCGGCGATAAAACGGGTGAAGGCTACTACAAGTGGGATGAGGCTTTTTCCAAAGAGTACAATCAGAAAAGGGAAGCTGAGCTAATCCGTTTTCTAAAAAAGGATCTGGGAATCCAATAAAGCTGATGGAGGAATGGCATGAAGAACTTTCCTGATCTGGAGAATAAATCGGTTATCGTAACAGGCGGAAGCAAAGGAATCGGAAGGGATATCGCCATGTCCTTTGCCGAAAACGGAGCGAAGGTTGTGATCGTGGGCAGAAATGAAGACGCACTCCGCCAGACTACCGATGAACTGAAAAAAATAAATAATAATAGTTTTTATGTTGCAGCGGATTTGAACAATGTCTCAGAGATTAAAAGAATGACAGAAGCAGCAGTGGATTATATGGGCTCTCTCGATGTGCTGATCAATAACGCCGGAATTAACCGGGCCAAGCCTGCCATGGAAGTAACCGAAGAGGACTGGGACCTGACGCTTGATACCAATTTGAAGGCAGCATTTTTCTGCAGTCAGAAAGCAGCCGAGTATATGATCCCGAATCAGTCCGGCAAGATTGTCAATATTGCTTCCCAGATGGCGTTTGTCGGCTACTACAAACGGGCGGCCTATTGTGCAAGTAAGGGCGGCATGGTGCAGCTGACGAAAGCGCTCGCGGTGGAATGGGCATCACATGGCATCAATGTAAACGCGGTGGCACCAACCTTCATCGAAACCGAGCTGACTTCAAGAATGTTCGAGGACAAGGAATTTGAAAAGGAAGTCTACGGCAGAATTCCACTTGGAAAGCTTGCGGATGCCGAGGATGTTTCGGCCGCAACTCTATTCCTTTCTTCCAATCTATCAAAGTTCATTACAGGCGATACAATAAAAGTAGATGGCGGCTGGACAGCCATTTAAATTTTTTTCCTTAATTTTGCATACGTATTCAAAAATAAAAACAGGAGTGATATCAAAATGGCAACTTTCTTAAAACAAGGCAAAAATGATCAAGAGGTACAGGAAGCAGATGTAAAAGTAAGAGAATCGGTGAGCGCCATTCTTAAAAATATCGAGGATAACGGAGATGCAGAAGTCCGCAAGCTTTCCGAGCAGTTCGATAAATGGTCACCAGAGCAATTCAGATTAACTGAAGAGCAAATCCAGGAGATTGTTGCATCTGTACCTGAACAGACAATCAACGATATCAAGTTTGCGCAGGAACAAATCCGCAATTTCGCTGAACATCAAAAAGCAGCATTGCAGGACATTGAAGTGGAAACATTGCCTGGTGTGTTCCTTGGGCACAAAAATGTTCCGGTAAACAGTGTTGGCTGCTATATTCCAGGCGGACGCTACCCAATGGTTGCAAGTTCCCATATGAGTGTTCTGACTGCGAAAGTGGCAGGCGTTAAGCGCGTGATTGCCTGCACACCTCCGATTAAAGGAGAAATTCCTTCTGCTACGGTTGCGGCGATGCATCTTGCTGGCGCTGACGAGATTTACCTGCTTGGCGGAATCCAGGCGATGGGTGCAATGGCAATCGGAACAGAAACCATTGAGCCGGTTGATATGCTCGTTGGGCCAGGAAATGCATTTGTGGCGGAAGCGAAGCGCCAATTGTACGGAAGAGTCGGAATCGACCTGTTCGCCGGCCCAACAGAGGTCCTTGTCATTGCAGATGAAACAGCCGATGCGGAAATGATTGCAACAGACCTTTTAGGACAGGCAGAGCATGGACCAAACTCTCCGGCATGTCTAATTACAACATCTGAAAAATTAGCGAATGAAACAGTGGCAGAAATCGAGCGCCAGCTGGAGACTCTTCCAACAGCAGATGTTGCAGGAGCGGCATGGAAAGACTACGGCTCCATCATCTTAGTAGACAGCCTGGAAGAAGCCGTAGTAGAAGCGGACAAATTGGCTTATGAGCATGTGGAAGTTTTAACTGAAGATACGAACTACTTCCTTGAAAACATGACTAACTATGGTGCACTTTTCCTTGGACCTGAAACAAATGTGGCTTACGGTGATAAAGTAATCGGAACAAACCATACGCTTCCAACGAAAAAAGCAGCCCGCTACACTGGCGGACTTTGGGTGGGCAAATTCTTAAAAACATGCACATACCAGAGAACAACGCCTGAAGCGAGTGCAAAAATCGGTGAATATGCATCCCGTCTATGTGATCTTGAAGGCTTTAAAGGCCACCAGGCACAGGCTGATCTTCGTGTAAAACGCTACAGCAGTCTCGTGAAGTAAGCAGAATCTGTTATAATTTCTCTGTCTAGATTCGGGCAGGAGGAACATGTGTTGAAAAATAAAAAAGTGACAGCCATGGATGTCGCTCGATTGGCAGGCGTTTCCCAATCGAGCGTATCCCGGGCTTTTAGTGAAAATTCAAGTATCTCATCAAAAAAGAAACAGCTTATTCTGGATGCTGCCGAACAGCTTGGATATCAGCCGAATGCCATAGCACGGGGCCTGATTACCAATCAGTCCCGCATCATTGGCGTTGTCATGCGGAATATCCAGAACCCTTTTTATCCGGAAATACTTGATAAGTTTTACAGCAGGCTGGCTGAAAAAGGGTACAAGGTTATGTTTATCAACTCCCAGAATAACGAAATCCAAGAGGATGAAGTGAGCCATTTAATTGAGTACAGCGTTGAGGGAGCCATCATCACCGATGCGCTTTTGACCTCATCGACTGTGCAGAAATTTACACGCAATGGCATCTCGGTCGTCCTGTTTAACCGATATGTGAACGATTCCTTAAGCAGTGCTGTTGTATGCGATAACTTTGCTGCCGGGAAAAGGATTGGGCACTACTTAATAGAAAAAGGACATGAAAATCTCGCCTTTATCTCCGGACCGATGAATACATCAACAACAGTTGATCGAAAAAATGGCTTCCAGGAAGCTTTGGCAGAACACGGCATCTCTTCCTTTTTAACCGAAAACGGCCTTTATTCATATGAAGGAGGATTTGCGGCAGCCCAAAAATTACTGGAACGCAGTAAAAAAATAGATGCCATCTTCTGTGCAAATGATATATCCGCTTTTGGCGCAATGGATTATCTGAAAAAACAGGGCATCAGAGTCCCTGAGGATATCTCTGTTGTAGGCTTTGACAATGTGGCTATGTCAGATTGGTCATCTTATGAATTAACCACCTGGCACCAGCCGGTTGACGAAATGGTCGATTATTCGATTAACCTTCTTTTGGAGCATATTAATGGGGACACGGACACCCCTGAAATCCAAAGATTAGAAGGCCATTTGGTGGAAAGAGGATCAGTAGCGGACAGAAGGTAATGGAGAGAAGGTGTGGGTTTTTAGTAAAACTAATTTTTCATCTTTGAAGTTCGATAATTGTCTAGCTCCAGGCGCCATCGGCTCGAGGTCATAAGCCAATCCGTCCAAAAGGTTAAAGAACAACCTTTCAGCCGGCTTGTCTTATGCTTGTCGCCGATAGGCGGGCGCCTTGCGCTTTTCTGATAGGAGGCTTTTTATGCTAAGTATGATTGGATTGCTTGGGGGGATCGGGCTTCTCATCTATTTGACGATGAGAGGGATGAATCTGCTGCTTGCTGCCCCTCTTTCAGCATTTATTGTTGCAATATTCAGTGGATTGCCGATTTTTCCTCAGCTGGCAGGGGAGGGTGAGGTCAATTTTCTGACTAACTATATGAACGGATTTGCCGGCTTTATTACATCGTGGTATTTGATGTTCTTATTCGGGGCCATTTTTGGAAAACTTATGGAAGACAGCGGAGCAGCAGACAGTGTTTCCAAATGGATTATCGATAAAATTGGCATGAAGCGGGCTGCATTAGCCGTTGTCATTGCCTGTGCGGTCTTAACCTATGGCGGCGTAAGTCTGTTTGTTGTAGCCTTTTCCGTCTATCCAATGGCATTGAGCCTATTTAAGGAAGCCAACCTGCCAAGAAGATTCATTCCGGCAGCTCTTGCCTTCGGTTCGACTACATTTACCATGACGTCTGCGGGTTCACCGGAGATCCAGAACTGGATTCCGATTGAGTTCCTGGGAACTTCTCCATATGCCGCCTGGGAAGTCAGCTTGATTGTCGCTGTCTTTATGATGGCATTTGGATACTGGTGGCTGAAGAAAATGATTAACAAGGCGCTTCGCAATGGAGAAAAATTTGAGGCAAGAGAAACGGATTCTGCTTTGATCCGTGAAAACTTGCCAAGCCCAATGTTAAGTATGGTGCCGCTCTTAGTCGTCCTAGTGATTTCGTTTATTTTCCATGATTCATTGGCTCAGTCAGCCTTGATTATTGCCTTATTGAGCGGCTGTTTTGCCACCTATTTTCTTAACCGCAAGTATTTTACAAATGTATGGGGAGCGGTATCGGAAGGAACGATCGGCGCCTTGATTGCCATTGCCAATACATCAGCTGTTGTGGGCTTTGGCGGTGTGGCTAAAGCAACCCCTGCCTTTGCCAGTGCAGTTGATGCCATGACCAGCATTCCGGGCAGCCCTTTAATCGGCGGAGCCCTGGCTGTTGCAGTCATTGCCGGTCTGACCGGATCTGCTTCCGGCGGCCAATCGATTGCCCTGCCGCTTCTGGCTCCGCATTATCTGGACATGGGTGTTAATGCAAGTGAACTACACCGTGTTGTGGCGATATCATCCGGATCAATTGATTCCCTGCCGCATGGAGGTTATGTTGTGACAACCATCCGGGCGATCTGCGGCGAGTCCCATAAGGATGCCTATCCGGCATTTGGCGCATTGACAGTGATTGTTCCGATACTTGGTGTTATTGTAGCGGTCATTTTATTCTCGATTTTCTAAATTGCTTAGCAGAAAGACAGAGGGGTTCAGGCTCTCTGTCTTTCTTTCTATTAAAATCGGGCGGTATCTGCTGTGCAGTCTTGCGCTATTTGCAGAATTTCTGGGACTATTTGCAAGAAGGGCCATGCTATTTGCAGATTCACCCGGTCTATTTGCAAAAAAAGCATCTCTATTTGCAGGTTTCCCGTTTCTATTAGTAATGTTCAAAACTCCGTAACGGGAATCAGTTTATTTTAAAAAGGGTTATTTTCTATAAAACTTGGCGGCAAATGCTGTGCAGGCTTGCTCTATTTGCAGAATTACCATCATTATTTGCGAGAAGGGCCATTCTATTTGCAGATTCATCCAATCTATTTGCAAAATAAGCATCTCTATTTGCAGGTTTCCCATCCCTATTAGTAAAGTTCACACTCAGGCACCACACTGGAACCTATCTATCTTTCAAAAGTGTTATAATTTAGAAAATTAAAATTACCGGAGGAGTTCCGTATGCCTCAATCCATTTCTGATAAGAAAGAGGATTTACTAAATGATGAGCACCTTAAAGTGAAAAACTGGATGACACCCAGCCCGTTTTGTATTCAGCCTGGTCAGACGCTGGCAGAAGCTTCAAAAATGATGGCGGATCTTCATCTGGAAAGCCTGCCTGTCACAGATGAGAGCAATCGCTTAGTTGGAATGATCACTTCCAGGAAGCTGCTTAACTACTTTGCCCAGGGCAACCCGGGTGATGCTTTAATTGGCTGCATTCCTAAATCGAATCAGGCAGCTGTCCGGCCGGATGATTCCATTCTTGATATTATGTCGCTTCCCTACGATCAGCTTCCTGTCACGGGTGAAGATGGCGAGCTCCTTGGCATTCTGACAGCCAGAGATATTCTGGATGGGCTCTCCAAATACCTGTATAAGCTAAGGCAGCAGCATAATTCCGCGGGTGCACTTGGCGCTATTTTGGAAAGTGCCTATGAGGGAATAGCGGTTGTCGATGAAAACGGCATTCTGCAGGAATTTAACGAAGCCTATAGCCGTTTTACCGGCATAAAGCGGGAGGATGCGATTGGCAGGCATGTCACAGAGGTAATTGATAACACACATCTTCATGAAACGGTCAAGACCGGGATAGCTGAACGGGGGGTTCTCCAGAACATCCAGGGCCATGACATGGTGGTGCACCGGATTCCCCTCTGGAAGGAAGGACGGATTGCCGGCGCCATCGGAATGCTGATTTTTGAGGGAGTCACAGAAGTTTATAAAATCTATGAAAAGCTGCAGGAAAATCAAGATGCCAAGCCGGATCTTTTCACAAAGAAAAAGGAAAATGACAGCCGGGTCACCCTTGACCAGATCATTGGGACAAGTGAAGGAATTACGGAAGTGAAGCGGCTGGCACGGAAGGCTGCCAGGACTGCGGCTACTGTCCTTATAACAGGAGAAAGCGGGACGGGAAAAGAGATGTTCGCCAAGAGCATCCATCACCTCAGCCCATTTTCCACCGGGCCATTCATCAGTGTTAACTGCGGGGCCATTCCGGAGCCTTTATTCGAGTCTGAACTGTTTGGCTATGAAGAAGGCGCCTTTACCGGGGCGAAAAAAGGCGGCAAGCCCGGGAAGTTTGAGCTTGCAGACAATGGCACGATTTTTCTCGATGAAATCGGAGAGATGCCGCTTGTCATGCAGACCAAGCTGCTGCGGGTCCTGCAGGAAAAGGAAGCTGAACGTGTCGGCGGTGTGAGAAAGTATCAGATTAATGTCCGAGTTATTGCCGCGACAAACCGCAATCTAATGCAAATGGTTGAAACCGGAGAATTCCGGGAGGATCTTTATTACCGGCTGAACATCATCCAGCTCCATATCCCTCCGCTGCGGGAACGGAAAAAGGATATTCCTGTCCTGCTGGTCCATTATCTGAAGGAAATCTGTGAGCGGTACCAGGTTCCTGGAAAACTATTTACATCTGAGGCGGTGAACGCTTTTGTCCAGCATCCGTGGAGAGGGAATATCCGGGAGATGGTAAATACGGTGGAACAGCTGGTGACACTGGTTGATGGGAAGGTCATTGACTATCATCATTTGCCGGAGATGCTGAGAAAGCCGGAACCCACTTTGAAAAAAGTGGATCGGACTGCAGGGTCTATTGAGGAAGCTAAATTACTGGGCAGCCAAAGAGAGTCTGAAATTATTCTGGATGCATTAAGAAGAGCAGGCGGAAATAAATCGAGAGCTGCCGATTTGCTTGGAATTCATCGGACAACTCTCTATCAAAAACTGAAAAAGCATAGAATAACCTGAATGTAGTGTAGTGGTGTCGCTACAAAAAATCTACATTTGTAGTGTAGTGACTACACTTTCCAAAAAGAAAACACTGGCTTTACTGGGTTTCAAAGTTGGCACGCTCCTTGCAAGTATAAGTAGTAATAGAAAAAAAGGGGTGGAATGTCCAATGGAGAAACCAGCAGTTTTCCGGGTGCCGGAAGCGATCTTTTATGGAAGGGGATCTTCCGAAAAAGTTGGTGCTGAAGCAGCGCTCAGAGGGAAAAACGCATTAATAATCAGTGATAAAATAATGGATCAGCTTGGATATGTAAGTGAATGCAGAACCTATCTTCAGGAGGCGGGCGTACAAAGTGAGGTCTATCTGGGGGTCGCATCAGAGCCGACTGACGAGTATGTGGCAGAAGCACTCGAGCTATTTCAAAAACAGCAATGTGACCTGGTTATTTCAGTAGGCGGCGGCAGCTGTATCGATACAGCAAAAGCCATAGCGGTTTTAGCAACAAATGGCGGCTATATCGGCGAGTATATGGGAGGAAAGAAACTGGCACAGAATGCACCGGTTCCTCACATAGCGATTCCGACAACTGCTGGGACTGGCTCTGAGGCGACAGATGTAACCGTTATCAAAAATTCATCCAATGATGTCAAAATGATGATCAAACAGCCAGCTTTTATGCCGAGCGTGGCGATTGTGGATCCGCTGCTTACCCTTTCATCCCCAAAGAATGTCACATCGGCAACCGGGGTCGATGCCCTAAGCCATGCGGTTGAAGCGTATCTCTCCAAAAAGGCACATCCGATGACAGACACAATGGCGATATCAGCCATGAAGCTGATCGTGGAAAATATTTTAACCGCATACAATGAGGGGGACAATGTCGATGCCAGGGAGGCGATGAGCCTAGGATCCCTGCAGGCTGGAATGGCGTTCTCGAACGCATCGGTATGCCTTGTGCATGGGATGAGCCGTCCAATTGGCGCATTATTCCATGTTCCTCATGGAATCTCAAATGCGATGCTTCTGCCGGCTGTTCTTGAGTTCAGCCAGGAAGCATGTGTGGACCGTTTAGCGGACATAGGAAGAGTACTTCAGCCTGATAATGAAAGCCTTACCAATGAAGAAGCTGCAGAAGTGGCTGTTCAATCCGTCAAAGAGCTTTGCCGAAAATTAAATATTCCTAACTTAAGAGGATGGGGAATAGACGAGGAAGCCTTTACGAATGCGGTTGGCAAAATGGCAGACGACGCGATCGACAGCGGCAGCCCGGGCAACAATCCAAGAGTTCCGGCTAAGAGCGAACTCGAAGAGCTTTACCATGTTTGCTACGATTATCAGTTTTCCTCTGAAACCGAGAAAGTGTAACAGGGGGACATACAGATGATTGGAATGCTGGGGTTAATCGCTTCACTGCTTCTATTAATGTATTTAACTATGAAAGGCGTAAATATTATTATTGCCGCCATCATCAGTGCAGTTGTGGTTGCTCTTACAGGAGGGCTTAACCTTGAGACAGCCCTGACAGAGCATTACATGACAGGCTTTACAGGTTATTTTTACTCGTGGTTCCTCATCTTTTTATTGGGAGCCATATTCGGAAAAATCATGCAGGTAACCAAGGCGGCTGACAGCATTGCGAATTGGGTCAAAGATACACTTGGGCCATCAAGAGCGGTATTTGCAGTCGTGGCGGCAGCAGCCATCATGACTTACGGAGGCGTCAGCTTGTTTGTTGTAGGCTTCGCCGTTTATCCAATTGCTGTGTCACTATTTAAAGTGGCCAACCTGCCGCATCGTTTTATCCCGGCGGCATTGGTGTTCGGATCCATCTCCTTTACGATGACAGCACCGGGCTCGCCGGAGATCCAAAACCTGATTCCGACCGAGTTTTTCGGAACAAAGCCGACAGCGGGCGGAATCATCGGGGTGTTAATGGCACTTTTGATCATGGTAATAGGCGGTATTCTGCTTAGCCGGATGGTGAAAAAAGCGGTCAAAAATGGCGAGGTTTTCTCATTGCCAAATCAGCCGTCCGGTGCCAATGAGTCGGCAGCAGCTCTTGAATCGGAGCTGGAAATGCAAAGGCCAAATGCTGCTCCGGCAGGGAAAGATTATCCTCATGTGATCATGGCCATCTTACCGCTGGCATCAGTAATTGCGATTTTAAATACGGCTGCCAACTTCACTTCTTCGACGGCGGCCGCATTGATCTCTCTGACAAGCGGCATCGTTCTGGCATGTGTGCTGATGATGAAATATTTAGTCGGATTCTGGGAGGCGCTTGCCAAGGGTGCCCAGGATGCCTTAGTTGCCGCAGCTAATACATGTGCTGTTGTAGGCTTCGGAAGTGTTGCTGCTCAGGTTGCTGCGTTTGACACCTTTGTGGATGCTCTGGTAAATATCCCGGGACCGCCATTAATGGGACTGGGGATTGCCGTTACTCTGATATGCGGTATTACCGGGTCGGCATCAGGCGGCTTAGGCATTGCGCTGCCGATTCTGGCGCCAATGTATCTGTCACAAGGACTGGACCCAGGTGCCATGCATAGAATTTCAGCCCTTGCATCCGGCGGATTGGACTCACTGCCGCATAATGGCTATGTCGTGACAACGATCCGGGCGATATGCGGAGAAACCCATAAACGCTCCTATTGGCCAATATTCATTCTAAGTGTAGCAATGCCAACGGCTGTACTATTCCTGGCAATATTCTTATATTCAATCTTTTAATTTCGAAAGGGGATTTTACTTATGACAGCGACAACAACAACGGTATTAAAAAACTTTATTAATGGCGAATGGGTGGACGCTAATACTGATAAATTTGAAGTGGTGCCAAATCCGGCAACAGGCGAGGAGCTTGCCCGCACACCGATTTCTACACGTGAAGATGTCGACACTGCTGTACAGGCTGCTAAGGAAGCTTTTAAAGTCTGGAGTAAAACGCCAGTGCCAAAAAGAGCGAGAATTCTATTTAAATACCAGCAGCTTTTAATAGATAACTGGGATGAGCTGGCAAAGCTGATTACACAGGAAAACGGCAAAAACTATAAAGAAGCCTATGGCGAGGTGCAGCGCGGAATTGAATGTGTGGAATTCGCTGCAGGTGCTCCATCTCTCATGATGGGCAAGCAGCTGCCGGATATTGCGACAAACATTGAATCAGGCATGTACCGCTATCCGGTCGGAGTCATTGGCGGCATCACACCTTTCAACTTCCCGATGATGGTTCCCTGCTGGATGTTCCCGCTCGCGATTGCCTGCGGCAACACATTTGTACTAAAGCCATCTGAGAGAACGCCTATCCTTGCTAACCGCCTGGCAGAGCTGTTCACAGAAGCGGGCCTTCCAGCTGGCGTTTTCAATATTGTTCATGGCGCACATGACGTGGTAAACAGCCTGATCGACCATAAGGATGTACCGGCAATCTCATTCGTTGGCTCCCAGCCCGTTGCCGAGTATATCTACAAATCAGCTACAGCAAAAGGCAAACGCGTCCAGGCGCTGGCTGGTGCCAAGAACCACTCAATCGTGCTGCCTGATGCAGACCTTGACGGAGCGGTTAAGGAAATTATCGCTGCTGCGTACGGTTCAGCAGGTGAAAGGTGCATGGCCTGCTCTGTAGTAGTAGCTGTGGATTCCATTGCCGACGAGCTTGTTGCGAGATTAAATGAACAGGCGAGTCAGCTGACAATCGGAAACGGTTTGGATGAAAATGTATTCCTTGGCCCAGTCATCCGCCAGGAAAACAAGGAACGCACAAGCAATTACATTGAAATTGGCGAAAAAGAAGGAGCAAAACTTGTCCGTGATGGCCGCAAAGACGAAGCATACCACGAAAACGGCTACTTCATTGGACCAACGATTTTTGATAAAGTAGATCCATCAATGAAAATCTGGAAAGAAGAAATCTTCGCACCGGTACTTTCTGTGGTACGTGTAAAAAATCTTGAAGAAGCAATCGAGCTTACGAACAAATCGGACTTTGGAAACGGTGCATGCCTATTCACTGACAGCGGAAGCAGCGTCCGCTACTTCAGAGAAAACATCGAGGTCGGCATGCTCGGAGTGAACATCGGCGTACCGGCGCCAATGGCTTTCTTCCCATTCTCCGGCTGGAAAAACTCCTTCTACGGAGACCTCCACGCAAATGGAACGGATGGAGTGGAATTCTATACGAGGAGAAAGATGCTG
Organism: Bacillus sp. 22-7; assembly: GCF_010628845.1. Taxonomy (NCBI): domain Bacteria; kingdom Bacillati; phylum Bacillota; class Bacilli; order Caryophanales; family Bacillaceae; genus Bacillus; species Bacillus sp. 22-7. The sequence continues at coordinate 19,775 of NZ_NJQY01000021.1, forward strand.
ACTGCACGCTGGTAAAAATAAGATTGATGAGACACCTGCCATAAAAGGCGGGTGTCTCTTTTTTTGAACACATAGACCCAGATATTTTAAAAAAGAGTGAAAAAGGTCACAAAATTTCGCGTTTTCTGTCGATATAATAAAGGAGTATATAAGAGATGGGGAGATCAATGATGTTCGGAAAAGGAAAGTTGAAGCAGCTGGAAGATGAAAAGCGGGAACTGGAAGCAAAACTCCAGGTTGCTGAAGAAGAGTTTCAGCGCAGAGAAAAATATTACCAGACACTAATAAATTCTTTTAATGAAGATTTGACAACTACAGTAAGCCAGCATGAAATGGTCAATGGTCAGCATTATATGCTGGGCGACCTGGTTCTGAAAATAAAAGACGGTTTTGAAAATGTAAAAAGACATAGCGAAGCTACTTTTTCAAACAGCCTCACTTTATCAGATAAAGGGGGAAATCTGATTCAATCTGCAAAAGAGATGGTAAAAAGCTCGGAGGAAGGCCGCGGATCCGTCAGCAAGTCTGAACAGCTGATTAAGCAGCTGGGAGAGCAGCTGGAAGTGAACTCACAGAAAATGGAGGCGCTAAGCAAACGGTCAAAAGAAATCGAGATGATTGTTCAGGTCATTAAAGATATTGCGGACCAAACGAATCTCCTGGCATTAAATGCATCCATTGAAGCGGCACGCGCAGGCGAACAGGGAAAAGGATTTGCGGTGGTAGCGGATGAGGTCCGGAAACTGGCCGAAAGCACAGCGACGAGCACAGCGAATATCAGCGCCCTAACGAAAAACATTCAGGACGATATTGAAGCAACACTGAGCTCAACAGTCGCAAGCACCGAGTTAATTAAAAATGGCATGTCCCTGAGCGGCCAAACGACCAGCAAAATTGATTCGATTACGAACCTGATCCGTACAGTTGAATCAGAAGTGGGTGAAGTGATTGAAATGATCAACATTCAGAAGGGGTATTCCGAGGAAGTAGCTGGTGAGATTGCGGATACAAAGTCTGTTTTTGATCAAGTGAAGGAACTGATTCAGAGGCATATTGACGATGCCAGGGTGGTTGACGAGAAACTTGAAGGCGCCATCTCGCAGGTTAAGGCGGTAAATTACTAAAAGGGGTAAAACTATGAAAAAGAAAAGACAGAAACAAAAAGGGTCACTGTTCTCATTTACGATTAGAAAAAAATTATTGCTCTCATTTATTATTATTCTATTAATTCCTTCTATTTCAATCGGCTACATATCCTATCAGAAAGCACATGATGAGATAAAGAATCAGATTACCATGAGTGCAGATGAGAATGTTAAAATTCTTGATCAATTTATTATGAACTTTATTAAACCTAAGATGGAGGATACAAATTACTTTTCCAAGCGGATCAAAAAAGATTTTTATACAGAGGAAGAATTAGATAAAACAACAAATGCTTTTAGCCAGTATAAAGAGCTCCATCCGGAGGCAGTGGCTATTTATGCCGGCTCTGAAAATGGCGATTTGGTTATCTACCCCCGTGCAGATCTGCCAGCTGACTTTGATGCCACCACACGCCCCTGGTATCAGGGAGCAATGGAGGCAAAGGGAAAAGCCTTCATTACAGAGCCATATGTTGACGCTGTCAGCGGAAATATCCTCATTACTGTAGCTCAAAAGCTTGGCGACAGCTCCGGTGTTATTGGAATTGACTTAAGCCTATCTGCTCTTAGTGAGCTATCCAATAACATTAAAATTGGAAAAGAGGGATATCCTGCCATCTTAAGTGCAGAGGGAAGCTTTTTAGTACACCCGCAGGAGAAGCCGGGCACACAGGCAGAGGGAAGCTGGCTGCCGGAAGTCCTGGAAAAGGAAAAAGGGCAGGTTGAGTACACGCTTGATGGCGTAAAGAAAGAAATGCATTTTACTACCAATGGCCTGACAGGCATGAAGGTACTCGGCACGATGAACCTGGGAGAAGTGACGTCAGCTGTCCAGCCTATTTTAGTGTCGACAATCATTTTTATAGCAATCTTCGTCCTTGTGGGTGCACTTGTTTCTTACATTATTGTCCGTTCGATTACCCGCCCGCTCAATCAGCTGATCGCCGCAACCGATAAAGTCAGCGAAGGGGATCTGACCCAGAAGTTTATTGTCAGGAACAACGATGAAATCAGCAAACTGGGTGTCAGTTTTAACAAGATGGTCCTATCGCTGCAGCAGCTGATCAACCAGGTGAGCGAAAAAGCGGTCCACCTGGCATCCTCATCGGAACAGCTGACAGCAAGCTCTGAGCAGAACAACATGGCAACAGAGCAGGTGGCCAATTCCATCCAGGAAGTAGCTTCGGCAACTGAGCAGCAGACAGAAAAAGTGAAAGAAAGTACCTCTGTCGTCAAAGACATGTCCGGCCGCATTCAGCAGATTATTCGTAACACAAATGTTGTTGCGGAAACGGCGAATGAGACAAATGAAGTTGTTGTAAAAGGAAATAAAGCCATCGACCTTTCAACAAACCAGATGAAAAATATTAATGTAACAGTCTCGGAACTGGGTTCAATAGTCCATACATTAGGGAAGCGTTCGGAGGAAATTGGCCAGATTGTTAATGTGATCTCTGCCATTGCCGACCAGACGAACCTGCTCGCGCTTAACGCAGCTATTGAAGCCGCAAGAGCAGGCGAGCACGGAAGAGGCTTCGCCGTTGTAGCCGATGAAGTCCGCAAGCTGGCAGAACAATCATCCAAGTCAACCGAAAGCATCCGCGAACTGATCTCAACGATTCAGACGGATACAAACAAAGCCATCTCTTCCATGGAAAAGGGCACGGCTGAAGTGGAAAAAGGAATCAACCTGGTGAACAATGCCGGAGATGCCTTCAGCCACATCCAGCAATTTGCCGACACCGTTTCAGGCCAAATCGCAGAAGTGTCATCATCCATCAGGGACATGGCCGAAGGCGCCGACCAGGTAGTGGAACTCGTCAGCGCAATCGAAGAAATTGCCGCAGTCACCACTGCCGAAAGCCAGGACGTATCCGCTGCTACAGAAGAGCAGCTGGCATCCATGGAAGAAATTGCGGCATCGGCTGCATCACTTTCGGGTATGGCAGAGGAATTGCTGGATTCTATTAAGAGGTTTAAAGTGGAGTAAATAGGATGGGCCCGCCAGGATTGGCGGGTCTTTTTTTGTGTGGCCGCGGGTTCGGAATGTGAACACTGCAAATAGATTGCGGAAACTGGCAAATAGATGCTTTAACCTGCAAATAGGACTGGAAACTCTGCAAATAGAACAGATAATTTACAAATAGTTAGCTGGATTCTGCAAATAGACGAACTGCATAAGAACAGAAAACGGCTTGCTTAGTAGATTTGCAAATAGAACCGTGGATTCCGCAAAAAGAAGAACTGCATACTGAACGGAAACGGCACACATAGTAGATTTGCAAATAAAACTGGGGATTCTGCAAATAAAAACGAAGTAAGCTGCAAATAGCAGACTGCATTCCGCAAAAAGAAGAACTGCATATTGAACGGAAACGGCACACATAGTAGATTTGCAAATAGAGCCGGAGATTCTGCAAATAGAACGGAGTAAGCTGCAAATAGCAGGCTTCATTCTGCAAATAGAACTGGATAATTGCAAATAGCAAGCTGATTCCTGCAAACAGACGAGCAGGAAAGAAATCCGGGAACAGTATACGATAATCAACTTGCGAATAGAGTCATAGATTTTGCAAATAGAACCGGGAATTTGCAAATAGACGCAGGCTTCCTGCAAATAGAGATCATTCCTCCCAAATAAAAAAAGCTGCAAAAGCGCATCCAGCGCTTTCGCAGCTCCGTTTAAGGAAAATAGATATCAATCCGATTCTTATCTCTCCGCATAATATAGTAATTTTGAAAATCCTCGCCTATCAATATATTACGATACTTCTTCGAGTTGATAGTTATGATCCGTTTTCTATTCTTGATAAAGTAAATCGTTCCGTGATGAACATAAATCTCATTAAAACTAATCCCATCCCGATCGATAAGTTCATCTTCATAATAGTAATTTAAAATAACATGCCGGTTCTTATAATCACACAAAATGGTCAGGTCCCTCACTTGTTTTTCCATACCCTCAAAACATACCCCCCGCATCCGCATTGGTCGATAAATTGAGAGTCCACTTTATTTCCGAAGAATATGAGCAGTGCTTCAGTTAGGTAGTTATCGGGATTTCCTAACTCAGCTGGTGTAACTATATTGACATAATACCCTTTAGCTGTCTGGCTTACTGCCGCCATCGCATCGTTGATCAGAAGCTCCAAATCACTAGTGTAATTACCATGCTCAAGTGAAATAGACCAGTTCTTTTCCATATTAGCACCTCAATTCAGCTTAATTATAAAATAACTTGTTGGAAAAAATTGTGAGGTGCATCACTGTTCAAGTGTTTTTCCGTAGATACGGTGTCTTTTATTTCTTTTAGAAGGAAGGTTCATCCTGGAGAGTATTCTTGAAGCAGTATAGGGGGATGGGATATGGGTGAATGAGCGGAATTCCGAGTTGGTAATTGACGGCTTAATAAGCCGGAAGTAGTCTTGGACTGCAGCCTCATGGGCTAAGGGAGAGGAGAATAAACACATTGGACAGTGCCATTTCCCCCAATGGAATATCATCGGAAGGGAAGTGCATTTAGGACAGCTGACACCAGTCAGAATTTCTTCAGCTGAGACATTGAATTGCTCGAGAATCTCGGATTGTACCGGGGTATGTTTTTTTAACAAAGTCCGGCATAGCTTCCGAATCTCCTTAGAATCAGTTTTTTCCTGAGGGTACTTATTTTCAATGCCATTCATTTTGGATAAAAGGTGATGAGAGTGTAAGACTTTCTTAGATATTTGCAGCGGATCTGTCTCTGCCTTAATTATGGTGGAAGGATGGCTGATTACAACTAAAAAATCAAGAGGAATGCGAGGAAATCCATTAAGATCAAGCCAGTTTCTAAACTGGTTCGTCTGATGAAGTGCTTGTGAAATGGGGTCAGGAAATCCTTCCTCTTTGTCGTTTTGGATGCGGATGACTTGCTGGAAATGAGGGTTGAAAATCAAGGTTCCTGTCCAATTTTTAACTTCCAATATGAGTGCAAAATTTGCCGTGAGCAGCAATGCATCGATTTGAAAAAATTGCGATCCGTTTGATAACCGCAAATCATGAAATATCCAATACTTTTTAGGTTCCAGAAAGCTTAAGTAATAAAATAATCTTTCTTCTCCCTTAAATCCCGCGCTTCTCTTTTTATATTCTGAGATCACTTTCTCACGTGAGGGGTGCTGTTCGGGGATTCTTCTTACCAACGCTTCAAGCTGGAGGTTTATTTCGGGGACTTTCAGACTTTTACTAATCAAGTATAGCTCTCCTTTCTGTGTTTACTTAGTTATTTTCGATATAAATGTCTATATACCTCTTTTAGGTGGGAGTCTATTTGCAAGTTTTCGTGCTCTATTTGCAGATTCTCTACCTCTATTAGCCGCGGGCACTTCCACGGTTTCTCTATTTGCAGGAAGCAGGTAGCTATTTGCAATTTTCCGGTTCTATTTGCGCAAAATCCCCTTCTATTTGCAGAATCACTCATCTATTTGCAACCTTCCCCACTCTATTTGCAAAGTTCACAATCGACAAATTTCGGGTAGTGCCTATCACCAAGGGGCGAGGGGACAAAAGTTATTCAATGGAAACCCGGATTGATCCCAATCCAGTTAAAGACTGGATGAAGTGCCTTTTACAATAGCTGCAAAATCAGCATTTTAATTGCCCACGCATATACTAAGATATATATATTTCCATAGCTTATTTCATTGAAGAAGCCTCCAGATGCTTTGGTCAGAATCATTGTCATAAAACGGAGTTGAAAAAATGAGCAAATTAGAAGAGTTTATTAAAAATGAAGGCCATGTCTTTCCAGGCAAAACATATGCAGAAGAACTGCTAAAGCCCGTTTTTAATGATCAGCGTGACTATCTGTTCCATGTCATGTTCGATATCCACCGGGCACATGTGATCATGCTGGCAGAACAGGGAATCATTCCGAAAGAAGAAGCAAGAACCATGCTGGAAGGTATTAATAAAGTGGCAATGTCAGACACCGGCTCATTATCCTATCAGCCACAATTTGAAGATCTCTTTTTTATGATGGAAGCGAAAATAGGAGAAGAGATCGGTGATGAGCTGGCCGGGAAAATCCATATTGCCCGGAGCCGGAATGATATGGGGATCGCTATGTACAGGCTGGTCCTGAGAGAACACCTGCTTCAGCTTTTGGGCAGTGCCTATCAGCTTAGTGAGGCATTGCTTGAGCAGGCGGATGAGCATAAAGAGACCTATATGACCGGGTATACCCATACACAGCCGGCCCAGCCGACCACGTTAGGGCATTACCTGCTGGCTGTTTATGATGTCCTTCAAAGGGATATCAACCGGCTGTGGGCAGCCTATAAAACCGTAAACAAATCCTCTCTTGGCGCAGCTGCCCTTACAACGACCGGCTTCCCGATTTGCAGGGAACGCACGCGCGAACTGCTGGGATTTGAGGAAATTATCGAGAATTCATACGACTCGATTGCGGGAGCCGATTACCTGCTGGAGACGTCCTCTGCCCTGATGACCTGCATGGTGAATACCGGCCGGTGGATTCAGGATTTCCTTCAGCATGTAACGAGAGAGTTTGGCACTTTCCAGGTGGCGGATCCTTACGTACAGGTAAGCAGCATTATGCCGCAGAAGCGGAACCCGGTTTCCATTGAGCACTCCAGATCCATTGCCAGCAGCGCCTATGGTGAAGCGTATGCTGCCATGAACATGGTCCATAACACGCCATTCGGCGATATCGTCGATACAGAAGATGATCTGCAGCCCCATCTGTATCGCGCTTTTAATAATGCCAATCGGGTATTAAAGCTGATGTATGCCGTGATTGCTACATTAAAGGTCAATAAAGACCATGCGAAAGAAATGGCCAAAAAGTCGTGCATCACGATCACCGAACTGGCTGACACCCTGGCAAGAGACTACAGCATCCCATTCCGGAAAGCTCACTACATTGCCAGCTATATTTCAAAACAAACGGTGAAGGATCAGAAAGAGCTATGCGACTGGAAAGTGGAGGATGTAAATGAAGTTATTCAGGGATATGTTCCTGTTACCCTGTCAGAGGAAGAGTGGAAGAAAATTATTTCTCCTGAATACTTTGTACAGATCCGCAGCCTCCAGGGAGGACCGAATCCGGATGAGGTCTCGAGAATGATCAAGGGTCGGAATGAAACCCTCACAGGGGACCTGCTCAGCTATGAGGGGACTGTGAGAGGGCTTAAGGAGAAGCGGGAGGATTTGATCCATTATAAAATTTAATTTTAAAAGCAGACCTTGCGGGGTTCGCCTTTTTTAAGCTTTTATTTCATGAAAAATATAATATGATAAGAATTATAGGGGGTGAGTGAGATGAAAAAAAGTTTACTCGCTGTACTCAGCTTAGGATTAATACTCGCTGTTGTTTATTTATTGGCTTCACGTACTGCAGAACCTGCAAAGCCGGTTATCCCTACTGTTTCCATGGAAAAGAGCATCTGTGAAAAAGTTTCAGAACAATTTGGCGAAGACTGCCAGCGGATTCTTTTGTTTGACCCCCATTCACGCTTGGTTTTTGCAGAAACCAATTCGGGAATTATCCCTGTTTTGACCAATCAGGAGTTTACAGAGTTTAAGAAGTTCATCTATCCGATGATGGATTTCCAGGAGTTTAGCGAGGAAAAAGGAGACAGGGGCGCCATCGACTGGCGGGCAGATAAAAAGTCTGAGAAGGGCCATTCCATCATATATGGATTTGCTGAGGATGATGCGAAGACCATCGTAATTAACAGTGAAGGCAATATCCAGCCATCCCGTTTTTGGGTTCGTGATAACTTGTGGGTTTGGTATGCTGTTTCCGAGAAAGATGAAATTAAACTGCCGGTTGAGGTTACTGTTTATGATGCAGAAGGCCGCATTGTTAAGGGAAATGAATAAGTATAACCCTCACTTCCTATTCTGTTAGGAAGTTTTTTTATTCTTTGAGTCCAGTCTTTGCAAAAACCTCCTTACATAATTCGGACTTCATTTTGTGTAATACAGGAGTATAATACGTAGTAAGCAGACAATTCGATGAATTTAGAGTCTGACTTTTGCAAACTTACAATTTTTAGACTCAGGTAAAGGAGGGAGCGCTCCCGATGATTCTTGACCAGCGCTGCATGGCGATTTTGACGAAAATGGTCCATGCGCCTTCACATGTTTCTCCACTGGAGCTGATGGAGGAATTACAGATTTCCAAGCGGACTGTTTATTATGATATTGACAAAATTAATAGCTGGCTAAAAGACCAGGGTTTAGATGAGCTGAAGTATGTTCGTGCTGCTGGATTTTTTCTCGATGAAGAAGAAAAGCAGCAGATTAAACAGCGGCTGCATTCGTTTGATAAAGCTGGCAGTTATGAGTTTTCGCGCAAAGAACGAATGGCCTGGACTGCCATCCTTATCCTGACCCGTGAGAAAACCATTTATCTTCAGGACCTGATGGATAAGCTGGGTGTCAGCAGGAGTACGCTTCTGGCAGATATCAAGGAATTAAAAAAGCAGCTAAGCCAGTTCCAGGTTCAGTTGAATTTCCATAAACCTTCAGGCTACTATATTGCCGGCGAAGAGCAGGATAAGAGGAAAATGCTGATACACTTCCTGTCACAGGTTTTAACCAACCGCGGCTGGAATGATCTATTATCTGAAGTCCAGTTAACCATCCAGGACACGCCTGGACTGTCACCTGAAATGTTTCAGCGTACTGATTTAGAGACGATTTATGAAATTCTGAATGAAAGTGAATCATTTTCCGGCGTTCATTACACAGATGAAGTGATGGAGACGCTGAGCGCCCATATATTTATGCTCATCAAAAGGTTTAACCAGGAAAAATACATCAAGATGGATCCTGTTGAAAAACAGGTCATTAAAGAAACGAAAGAGTACACCGCTGCTCAATTTATTTGCCGGAAAATTGAAAGCGGTTTCCATATTGAGGTTCCTGATGATGAAGCCTGCTATCTTGCAACTTACCTGTTAGGAGCGAAAATAAGCGACTATGATACACATGAGCTGGAAAATCAGGACCTTGCTATCCTCAAATCAATAGCAGTAGGAATGGTCGATGATTTTCAAAAGTATGCCTGCGTATTTTTTCAAAACCGCAAGGAACTTGAACGAAATCTATTGATTCATTTAAAACCGGCTTATTTCCGAATCAAATATGGGATTGAACTGGAGAATCCATTATCTAAATCTGTACAGGAGTCTTATCAGGACCTGTTTATTCTAACCAAAAAGGTGGTTCATCATTTTGAATACGTGCTTGGCAAAAAAGTATCGGATGATGAAGCGGCCTATATTGCGATGCACTTTGGAGGCTGGATTGATAAAGAAGGCGTCAGGGTGGAAGCCCGCAAAAAAGCGGCTGTGGTGTGTGCCAGCGGAATCGGCACGTCCCGAATACTTCAGAAACAAATTGAAGATCTCATGCCGTTTGTCGATGTGGCGAATGTATACACCGTCCGTGAATATGAGAAAGCGTCCCTGGCTGATTTGGATTTTGTCATTTCGACCACGCCAGTATCCCTGAAAAATGTACCGGTGTTTATTGTAAATCCGATTCTTAACCCATCTGAGAAGGAATCCCTGCTTAAGCAGGTTCAGGCATCAGAAAAAAAGCCTAGATCAGAAAACATAGACGCATTGATGGACATTATCCGGAAGCATGCAGATATAAAAGACGAAAGCATGCTGATCCAGGAATTGAAAGTTTACTATCAATCAAATAAAGAAGCAAAAAGTGAGGTGGATCAAAAGCCAATGTTAAATGAAGTTCTCACCGCCGATAAAATTTTATTTGCAGATTCTGCTGCAAGCTGGCAGGAAGCACTGCAAATGGCGTCACAGCCGCTATTGGCTGATCAATCCATCAGCCAGAATTACATTGATGCCATGATTGAAAATGTGAAAGAAATGGGTCCATATATCGTCATCGCACCTGGAATTGCCCTTCCTCATGCCCGCCCTGAAGCTGGTGTGAACAAGCTGGGAATGAGCTTTCTGCAATTAAAGGAGAGCTGTGCTTTTTCGGAAAAGCCGGAACATCAGGTTAGATTATTCTTTGTGCTGGCAGCCATCGATAATGAAACCCATTTAAAAGCATTATCCCAGCTGTCCAAAATGCTGTCTGACAGCGATAACCTAGAAAAACTCCAGAATGCTGATACAGCAGCTGACGTATTGGAAATTATTAATCAATATTCACAAGACTAAGGAGGAAATAAGAATGAAAAAAATTCTAGTTGTATGCGGAAACGGACTTGGAAGCAGCTTTATCGTAGAAATGAACGTAAAAACAGTTTTAAGCCAGATGGGAGTGGAAGCAGATGTTTCACATACCGATTTAACTACGGCTAAATCTGAAAAAGCGGATATCTACCTGGGGTCTAAAGACCTGATTTCCACTTTGGATGACGGAACAAGAACCATCATTGGTTTGACAAACATCCTTGATCAAAATGAGCTAAAAGCGGCATTGGAATCACAATTATCCTAATAGAGAAAAAAAGAGCAGGCGGAAAAATCCGCCCGCTGAAAAATAAAAAGAACAAGTACAGTATAACCTAAAAAACTGGTTAGATAAAAGAGAGATACAGAGGATTTAAAAAGGAGGGGTTAACATGTTTGATTTCATTATGAATGATATATTGGGCACACCCGCCATCCTGGTTGGCTTATTCGCCTTGTTTGGCTTGCTTCTGCAGAAGAAAGGTATTGCCGATGTCATATCAGGCACGCTTAAAACGATCATGGGCTTTCTCATCCTGAATGGAGGAGCAAGCATCTTAATAGGCTCACTTGATATTTTCGGAAAAATGTTTGAAAAGGCATTCCATATCCAGGGTGTTATTCCGAACAACGAGGCCATCGTTGCGATTGCCCAGCAGACATTTGGGAAAGAAACCGCGATGATCATGCTATTCGGGATGGTCATGAACATTATAATTGCCCGTTTCACACCGTTTAAATATATTTTCCTTACCGGACATCATACTTTATTCATGGCCTGCCTGATCTCAGCAGTATTTGCAACCGGCGGAGTGACAGGGCTTCCGCTGATCATTATCGGGTCTATTATTCTGGGATTATTAATGGTATTTATGCCTGCGCTTGTCCAGCCATATGTACGAGAAATTACGGGCAATGACAGCATCGCTGTCGGCCACTTCGGATCTTTCGGCTACTTTGTTTCCGGCTTTATCGGAAAGCGTGTAGGGGATAAATCCAAATCGACGGAGGATATCAAAGTGCCTAAATCACTTGGATTCCTGCGTGATACCTCTGTTGCGATGTCTCTGACAATGACGATTCTCTTCCTGGTTGTGGCGCCGATCGCCGGAAAAGGCTATGTAGAATCTGAATTGAGCGGCGGAGTGAACTTCCTTGTATTCTCGCTCATGCAGGCCATTACGTTTGCAGCAGGTGTCTATGTCGTCCTTGCCGGTGTGCGGATGCTGATTGCGGAAATTGTTCCAGCTTTTAAAGGAATCGCTGATAAAGTGGTAAAAGATGCGAAGCCTGCCCTTGATTGTCCGGCAGTGTTCCCTTTTGCACCAAATGCAGTTATTATCGGATTCCTATTCAGCTTCGTAGCTGGCTTGCTTTCTATGTTCCTTCTTCCATTATTCGGCCTGAAGATAATTGTGCCAGGTCTGATTCCGCACTTCTTCACTGGTGCGGCGGCAGGGGTATTCGGAAATGCGACTGGAGGCAGACGGGGAGCGATGATCGGTTCTTTTGCCAACGGTCTATTAATCTCATTCCTTCCGGCCTTATTGCTGCCGGTTCTTGGGTCACTTGGATTTGAAGGAACTACCTTTGGAGACTCGGACTTTGGGGTTGTGGGGATTTTATTGAGCTTCCTTATTAAACTATTTTCTTAATCCAGTTATTATTGGGACTTCACTTTGATGTGGAGTCCCTTTTTTGTCTGGGGGCAGGCCTATCTCGAACGAGGCTGTCCGTACTATATTTAATACTCATATTATATTATTTATTAAATTCAAGAAGTGCTGTGTTGCTTTTCCCTTTTGCAAACTTTCTTTTCTTCACCCTTTAATGCGTTGCCGCAACACCTAATACGGTATTGCAACATTTATCTGCTAAATATATAGTTAGAATATTACAAAAAGCAAGAAATACCATGACTGGGAAAATACAATATTACCGTGAATGCCATTGCACCCGGGTTTATTATGACAGATATGACAAAATCAGTCGCAGAACGGCTGGGCATTTCCTTTCAGGAATTAATTGAATCCAAAGTTAAGCACATTCCGGTTAATAGGGCAGGTACACCAGAGGATATCGCACAGGCGGCAAGCTTTTTTGCAAGTCCGGCATCCTCATTTATTAGTGGTCAGGTCCTGTATGTTGCCGGTGGCCCAAAAGCATAGGAGGTTATGAGATGAAGCATTGGAAAATTGCCCTGATCCCTGGGGATGGAATTGGCCCGGAGGTTGTGGCAGAAGGAGTAAAAGTATTAAAAAAAATTGAGGAATTGGATCCTGGTCTATCCTTTTCGTTTACGGAGTTCCCATGGGGCTGCGAGTATTATTTGGATAATGGAAAGATGATGGCTGATGATGGGATTGACCAATTAAAGGAATTTGATGCGATCTATTTAGGGGCAGTAGGCTATCCTGGCGTACCGGACCATATTTCACTGTGGGAGCTGCTTCTGAAGATCCGGAAGGAATTTGACTTTTGCACCCGGAGCTGACACCGCTTAAAAACAAAGGGGAAAAAGAGATCGACTTTCTGGTGATACGGGAGAATAGCGAAGGGGAATACGCCGGAGCAGGAGATTGGCTATTCAAAGGAAAGCCTGAGGAAGTGGTCCTGCAGACCGGTGTGTTTTCAAGGAAAGGAACAGAACGCATTATTCGCTATGCATATGAAGAAGCCCGCAAACAGAAAAAGACCTTAACAAGCATCAGTAAAGCAAATGCACTGAATTATTCCATGGTGTTCTGGGATGAGGTATTTATTGAAGTAGGGAAAGAATATCCGGATGTTAAAACTTACTCCTATTTGGTAGATGCTGCAAGCCTCTACTTTGTACAGCAGCCGGAAAGGTTTGAGATTGTCGTTACCTCCAATTTATTCGGGGATATTCTAACCGATCTGGGGGCTGCGATTACAGGTGGACTCGGGCTGGCTGCGGGAGCGAATATCAATCCTGAAAGGGAGTTTCCATCCATGTTCGAGCCTATTCATGGATCCGCACCAGACATAGCCGGGAAAGGTCTTGCCAACCCTCTTGCTGCCATCTGGTCCGTCAGCCAGATGATGGATCACTTTGGAGAACCGGCTTGGGGAAGCGCCATCCTGAAAACGATGAAAGAACTGCTTCATCATAAGAGTGCACTAACTCCGGATCTTGGCGGAAAAGCTTCAACCGATCAGCTTGGCAATGAATTTATGAATCTTTTAAGCAGTCATGCCCCGATTAAGGTTAATAGTCCTTCCAGTGGAGTTAAATAATAGAGAGAAGGGTTCCTATGATACGGTTTTCTCTCGTATTAAGTATGTGTTTTCTTTATATTTTTGAGGCATTTATGCCCAATATGTACATTAGCCTCATTTTTAAAATGGCAGCTGCAGCTGTATTTTTCACCATGATGCCTTTATTGGATAGGAAGGGCAGGATATTTACACTGGGACTATTCACTGCGGGGATTTGCATTCATTATGCAGTCGGAGACAGGGGCATGCTGCTGATCGAGGGCATCACTCAGAATATGGCCCTGCTGGCCATTCTCATTCTGGCACCGCTTCTGTCCATTCCTTTAAGAAGAGAAGGGATCATTGACACAGTAATGACGTATTTAAATGAGCTGAAAAACAGCCCCGCCCATACTTTTTATGGCATAAGCTCATTTATGCTGACTCTGGCTCCCATTTTGAACATGGGGGCCTTAAGGATTGTACACGGCTTTGTCGAAAACATCAAAATTCCATCCAAGTTATTATCAAGGTCTTACTATGTAGGATTTACACCGGCTGTTATTTGGTCTCCATTCTTTGCTTCAGTAGGAATTGTGTTGTTTTATTTAGATATCACATATCTTTCTTATGTAGCTTTTGGTGTGTTTTTTGCGATTTTGCAGATGGCAGTGGGGATGATTCTATTCCGTCCGGCTGGGGTTGTGGAGACTGCTGCTGCAATGGAGAGAGAAGCGGGAAACTCAATGCCTGAAAAAGGCAGGAAAAGGGATTTGTATACTCTGGCGGGATTTGTTTTTGGGCTGGTGCTCCTGCTGATAGTCATGGAGCAGGTTACCCAAAAATCGATGCTATTGCTGGTAAGCATGGTCTGTTGCATTGTGCCGGCAGGCTGGATGATTCTGAGGAATCAAAAGAAGGCTGTAAAGGAAGAGATTTCACTATATAAGAGTAAAATACTGGCACAGAAGATGGAGATTTGCCTGTTTTTAAGCGCGGGCCTTTTTGGCAACGCTGTATCACATACACCTGTAAAACAGCTGCTGGAATGGTCCATGCATTGGTCAGCACAGCAGTCTATCGGGATTTTATTCTCCTTCATCATTCTTTTTGTAACGTTTATGGCCTTTCTTGGAGTCCATCAAATCATAGTCATTCCGCTGATCCTAACTTCGCTGAACTTTGCGGAAATGCCTGATATTACGGTAGTCAGTGTGGCATTTATGTGCATATTCACCTGGATGCTTTCTTCTTCCATTTCACCTCTTAACGCCATGAATATCATCATCAGCCAATGTGTTCAAAAAAACGGGCTGACCGTTGCATTCAGATGGAATGGGTCATACTTTCTCTCTGTTACGGGGATGGCCTTTTTGTATGTTTATATACTGAATTGGCTTTAGCAGGGTGTGGAGTGCGGAGCCGGCTAAGCCACAAAAATTAAGGCACCTTTCGTATTCAAATAGAAAGGTGCCCTGTTAACTGCTATTTATTTTTAAGATACAGATTCCCATAAAGCTTATGACTTCTTCTTCGTTCTAGACTGAAAAAAGCTGACAGCTTCCAAAATAAATAATTTCTCCTGCTCACTCAGCATTGTCCAGTTTCCAGCTTTTATTTTCATTAGTAAGCCCTCCTCGATTTTTAATTCTCTCGTGACAAGGACATAGATGTAAAATTCTTACTTAACTATACCGCCTTTCTGGTCACTTGAAACAACAAAAGTTTTTGCAAATTCCGACACTTATTTTTGTAAAATAAAGACTAACCATCAGGGGAAATGGGGTATTAAGGGTCTTTTGCTATAATTTGAACTGTTATAGGACCCGTTTCTCCACAATTCTACCTATTTCCCAATATTTTGATTTTAAGTTAAAATAAAAGAATAATAGATAATTTTTTTGGGGGATACTTTATGGGCTATCGGGTACCGCTGCTTAGAGGGTTAAAGGAACCTTATATGATTTCACATCAGCTGAGAAAAGAGGAGAGACTATCAGGTTTATGGAAGCAGATTCTGCTGATCATGCTGCTGAGTGCACTGATATTTGGACTCAGTGCTTACTTTGGCATTGGGAGTGAGCAGACATCAAAAAGTCTGACTGATATGTCCAGAAGCGAGTATGAGCTGTACAAGCTGTTCTTTGGCGGCGGACAAATCGTTTACGGCATCATCTATGCTGCCATGATCATTTTCGTACCCTCCCTGTTATTTTGGACGCTGGTTGACGTTGAATACAAAAAGCTGATAAGCATTCAGCTGATGGTTATGCTGATCCTCTTAATAGAAAAGGCCATTAACATCCCGCTCTTTCTTTTTCTCGGATTAAACAGTGAATCATCACTATTTTCATTCGGTGTCATTGCTCAGGCAGCCTCATTTCCAGATCTCTTGATCTACACGTTTTCCGCCATTACACTATTTAAAATCTGGACATTTGTCCTGCAATATAAGTACTTAAAAGCCGTTTCCGAAAGAAGCCCTCGCTTCCTTATATTCATGCTGATCGGAACGCATCTGTTTTTCGTGATTGTCTCAGCGTTACTCTCATCCATTCAATTGGAAAAGTTAATTTAAGTGAGGGATCTTCTATGACATGGAAAGTGAGATTGCTGATTATTGGTGTAACGCTTTTCCTGGCTTGCAATATTGCCCTGATTTTCCTGAAAAGTGATAAAATCGGCAGAACCTACTATATTGATGAATGGACGGCAGTGAAAAAACAGGACCTTCTTGAAACTATGCCAGCAAAGGGAGTTCTGGCTCCGAAGGAAGAGCATCACCTATACTATGAGAATACAACAGGCACATTTAAGGGATTTCTTGTAGAAAAAGGGGACGAGGTCCAGGCAGGGACAGGCTTATTCGAATACTCACCGGATGACATAGCCATGACGAAGGAAAATTTTCAGATAGAAAAAGAAAAACTGGAACGTGAACAAACTGGCATAGAAAGTCATATCAGAGAGTTGGAAAGCATGCAGAGAACGCTTGCCCTTACACCTGCGGAAGAAGATGAACCCAATCCAAATGCATATATGATTCAAACGGTTGAGCGGGATATTGCTGAAAAGGAGCTGCAAGTCAGCAGGCTTGAAAGTGAAATCGAGAAGTATGAGGATTTGATGGATGCCGCGGACGAGAGTCTTTCAAATCTGACGGTGGAAAGTGAAGTAGCGGGAACAGTCAAAAGCATTCAGAATGACCTTGCCAATCCGGTTGTAACCATCATTTCAAATGAACAGAAAGTTGAAGGAATCTTTACCGAGCAGGAAATTCATAAAGCAGCAGAAGGAATGAAAGTATTCATCATTCCAAAAGGCAGCAGCAAAAAAATAGACGGTACCCTTGAAAAAATCATAAACTATCCAACATCAGAACCGCATGCGGAAACAGAAAGCCGTTATGAATTCACTATTAGCCTGAATGAATCACCTGAGTTTGAAAGTTTCCATGGAGAACACGTTGATTTGCGGATTGTTACAAATGAAGTGGAGAATACCATGACGGTCCCAGCCCAAGCGGTGAAGAAGGCGAAAAAAGGCACGTATACATATGCCATCCAGCAAAACGGCAGGCTTGAACGAAAGGTAATTGAAACAGGGCTGAAAATCGGACAGACCCAGGAAGTAAAAGAAGGGGTGGAGAAGGGGGAACTGGTTCTTCTCGATCGGCCGCCATTTCTCAAAACGGGCTTTCCATTCGCCACACCATTAGAAGTGGCGAAGCTTAAAAAGAAAGACTTAAAGGATTTAAGAAAGAAAGACATGCTGAAATACGCAGCCAGAGGACTTCTTTCCAGATAGAGAAAACCAGCAGCCATATATGCTGCTGGTTCTTTTATGGCCTAATAATAAGGATCCTCGTTACCGGATCGGGCTCTGAACAGAATGCCGATAAACATAGCCACGGCTGTAACCAGCCATACAATCATAAAGGCTGAGCCAAGTGTAAAGGAGTTGCTCGCATAATTCATGCTTTGTTCGGTATAGACAATATACACAAGGGGGACTGCATTCAAAAGGAAAAAAACGATAATTGCAGCCAGCTTGCCTGGCGTCTGATGATGGAACTTGGAATAAATTAAAAGAAGACTCATTAGTAATAAAGATAAGGATAAAAATGTAATAATGCCTACGATGTTCATTCCATCTCCTCCTTTAGACCCCGCTAGTTATAGTATTCTTCAAAATATATGTATATTCCTTCCAGAATATGAAAAAAGACACCTGTAAAAAGGTGTCCTAGTAAAATCTCTTAAATCCATCAAAATGTTTCTTCCAATAAGAATTATCCAGACTGGAGACTTCAACACCTGATGAGCCGGCGTGGATAAATTTATTATTTCCTACATAGAAACCTAAGTGTGAAATGCCTTTTTTATATGTATTCTCAAAAAATACTAAATCGCCAGGCTGCGGCGTATTCACGTAAAAAGAGCGGCTGTAGTAGCCTTCTGAAGAGTAGCGAACCATTTTGGAGCCTGTCTGCTTTAGAACATAATAAATGAACCCGCTGCAGTCAAAACCTGAAGGAGTTTGGCCGCCCCATTGATAAGGAACACCAACATGCTTCTGTGCTTCAGCCAAAACCGACGCTGCTGCCCCGCTTGTCTGCTCATTATTGTCAGGCTTTCCGCTGGAAACAGATTCATTTGAATCCTTGTCTGTACTTAAGTTAAGCTTTTGTCCAATCAGGATTAAATCAGAGCTTAATTTATTCCACGCTTTAATCTGCTGAACAGTAGTCTTGTATTTAGCAGCAATGCCACCTAGAGTATCCCCTTTTTTAACTATATATACCTCTGGGCTGCTGCCATTTGCAGGGCTTGACGGTGCAGGTGCTGAACCTGCCTGCTCTCCGGTATCTCCTGAGGTATTACCAGCAGATTTTGAAACCTTAAAGACTTGTCCAGGGTAGATTAAGTGGGTGCTAAGGCCATTCCAGCTCATTAAATCTTTTAAACTAATATTATGACTTAAGGCAATTTTAGATAGAGTATCCCCGCTTTTAACGGTATAAGTTTTAGCCGTATTAGCTGGTGCAGGTGCGGTGGTGCCGCCAGATGGCTGATTGGATTCAGGCTTCTCTGCTGCTGCCCCTGGTATTTCAAGTTTTTGATTGATTGATAGGAAATCGGAACTTAAGTTATTGGCTTTTTTAATATCTGTAACAGTCGTTTTGTATTTGATAGCCAGATGAAACAGGGTATCCCCTTTTTTAACTGTGTATGTATCGGCGGAAGCCTGAGAGGCAAAGGCAGAAGAAAGCATTGCTGCAGCAGCAATTGTGACAATCTGTTTTTTCACTTTTCCGAATCACTCCTTGGACATATTTTTGTACTATTTTACCACATATATCGTCCAAAAAGATCATATTTTTACATCATTATACAAAAAACTAACTATTATTTTACAATAATGAAGGACTGTCGACTTATGTCGAGATGACTATTGGATGTTTCTGTCGAAAATTGCCACTTTACCACGTATATAGTCATTATATCGTTCATCTCTTTGAAGACGGAAAATATCAAGAGCCTGCTCCATATATTTTTTTGCCAAAACAAACCGTTCCTGGAGTTCATAATTAAATCCAATATGATAATGCAGATGTCCCAAAAGAAATAACTGATCCTTTTCTAAGCAGCTTTCGATGGCCTCATGGCAGAGCTTGGTAGAGCGATCATAATCCTTTAAGTCTGTATAGGTTTTGGCCGTATTATAAAGAAGCCTGCTTCGGACGGTTTCATCATTCAAATAGATGATTCCCTCTAAATGATTCATTGCTTGAAGATAAACATCAAGGGCTTCCGTGTATCTTCCTGCTTCATATAGTAATATTCCTTTGCTATTCAGAATCTCGATTTCCCTTTCGCTCCACACCTTCTCAAATGTCAAATTGATGGCTCTATCAATAAATGAAAGTGCCTGCTCCAGCTGGTGATCGACATGATACTTGTAAATTCCTTTATGCCAGAGGAGGTTCTGGAAATTTTTCTTGTTTGATGTAAAGAGGGGATTCTTTTCTTCGGATTTCACAATCTCTTTTATGAGGGGGTAATCAAGGTTGCGCCTGGCGATTCTAAGCTGGTTATTAACCTCCTGCACATAATCAAGCCTCGGGGTCGTTCCGTGCTCAAAAAAATAATTGATATCAACACCCAGCCTCTGTGAAATGAAATATAAAGTGGATGCCAAAGGAAGGACATCGCCTTTTTCAATTTTGCTGATTTGCGCCTGAGTACATATATCCTTTGCCAGGTCTTTTTGGGAAAAACCTGCTGCTTTTCTTAACTCTTTGATTTTTTTTCCAATTACAGAAAAGTCCAAATGATACCCTCCTAAAAATATTCTTATAGTTATATTTACTATTGAAAATCCATATAAACAAGAGGTTTCTCTCTGAAACTCATGAAAAATGAGTAATTATCAATGATTCATGAATTGCATATAAGTGTTTTAATAAAGATGAGAATTGCTTTTAGGAGGAAACCCTAACTGCAACTGAAGTTACATCCTTTTAAATCTCCAATTTTTGCCGGTTCCAAATGAGGAAGCGGTTCTTTTTATTTTTTTTAATTGGAAAAATATTGTCAAATGATAAAAAAAGAAATAGAATGTTGTCATAAGATTGCTAGGAAAATAGGAGGAGTAGAAAAGTTGCTGGACAATGAGGGTAGTAGAACGATAAATGAACTTTTTTTGGAGATGCTTACAAAAGTATATGAAATCGGAGTTGGGGAAAAAGAAATGAGTGTAAACCAGCTTCTCTCAGAGATTGAAAATGACCTGAGAAAAATCGTGGGCAATTAACAATATCAACTAGACACAGAATATGGATGTATACATAACCC
The DNA here is from genome assembly GCF_010628845.1 of Bacillus sp. 22-7. Classification (NCBI taxonomy): domain Bacteria; kingdom Bacillati; phylum Bacillota; class Bacilli; order Caryophanales; family Bacillaceae; genus Bacillus; species Bacillus sp. 22-7. The sequence continues at coordinate 40,217 of NZ_NJQY01000021.1, forward strand.
TTTATAGAAGGGTTTTTATTTTAGATTGGATAAAGCAGGCTACACTTTAAAGGAAGTCATTTATAAATTTTTTAATTAATGAAAGGATATTTGCCGGAAACATCGAATAATAATATAGTGGGGCTATTTTTAAAGTAGCTGCATAAATGTTTTTGTGCATATCAGTATACCTTTAAAGCATGCTTATCACAAACAGCATATAGACTGATGCAGTTCCTGAACACTCCTGAAACTTTATTCAACTAAATTATACCTTTTATGGTAAAATAATACTATTAATCATACTAAGTGAGGGAAAGCTGATGAATTTAAGTGAGTATTTAATTGGCGACAGCTTACAATCTTTTCGTCAGTATAAAGGGTTAAGTGTTAAGGAGCTGGCAGAGGGCATATGTTCTGAGGAAGAGCTTATTTCTTTTGAGAGAGAGAAAGCGTATCCAAGTCTGGAAACGCTGAATCAATTAGCCAATAAAATGAATATTGATCTTACGTACTTCTTTAATATTGCCTCGAAGTCTACCATAAATTATTCTACAGCTGTTATGCAAATTATTAATAAGCATAAGCGGAATTGGAATTATAAGGCCATCTATGAAATTGTTCAAAAGGAACTGGATAATCCCCTTTTTCAGCCTGTCATGCTGAAGCAATTCCTGGTCTGGCACCAGGGGATCTGCGTTTTTTATCTTGAAAATGATTTTGACAAAGCGATCCAACTATTGCACGGCGCTTTGGACCTTACAAATGAAAAAAGAGTCAACTTATCGGAAAGAGAAGTCGAAATATTAGCAAGCATCGCTATTTTATATAAAGATATGAATCTTTATCAGGAAGCTATATCTATGTTCAAAAAGGCACTTAATGATTTGGAAAAGCTGCCGCATATCCTTGAAAGCAGAGGGAAAGTCAGGATCCTATTCGGGTTATCCCAGGCCTTGACAGAGGTAGGGGAATTCCAGGAATCCCTTGTATATTGCCAAAAGGGAATTGATATCTGCATACATGAAGAAATCCAATATCTGTTTGCCAATCTGCACTATCAAAGCGGAGAGAATCATATAAAACTTGGCAATAAAGAAAAGGGAATAGAGTTTCTTCAAAAAGCTATTTATATCCTGAAGCTGCAAAAAAATGATAAATTTATCCAAATTGTCGAATCGGAAATGGAAAAATTACTCAACAAATGTTAATATAGAAATATTCAATAAATTATGAATGAGAGAGGAGTCAATGTCGTGAAAAAATTAATTATGGCCGGAGCATTGGCATTAGGGGTAATTGGGGCTGGAGCATCTTTCGCGGGGAACCAGGAGGCTGGAATTCCATCAGAGCATAGTGTTGTCAAGCCTGTAGAGTTAGCTGGCATCCCATCAGAACATAGTGTTGGCAAAACGATTGAGTTAGCTGGTATTCCTTCAGAACATAGTCCGGCATATTCAACAATGGGCATTCCTTCTGAGCATTAATATATTAGTTTTCTATTTAAAACGGGAATATTCCCGTTTTTTTATTTTGGCTAAAGAATCCTGCCCTTTTTCAATGACCTTATTTGCTGTTGTAAGCCAGGTTTCTTTCTGGTCCGAATTTTGGTGGGAATGAAGCTTTTTAACCCTCAGACAGCAAAAAGATCTTATGCCCAGCTATAAGAAGGTCTCCTTATTTAACTGTTAAATCAAAAGGATTGAATTCTTATTGATAGGGTTTATAAACTAGTCTTCTTAACCTCATACTCTTTAATAATTGCCAGATGCTTCCCGGTTATTACTAAATCCGTTATTTCCTGATTGCCGCTTTCAATAATTTGTTGTTCTGACTAATGGCTAATTCCATGGCAGAATTCCCAGCCTCTGATTTTGAATGAGGTGCTGCTCTATAATCATTTAAGCTTTTCACAACTCCATCAATATCATTATTAAGTATACTATCTATAAGAAGCTTATTCTCAAAGGGTAGTTTGGGAGGTTCCATAGCAGCTTCCCTTTTTTGCTTATACAATTTTACTATCCATACTACAAGAAAGATAATGACAGCTAATAAAAAAGCGGCAGTGATAAATATCATTTTAATAGTCCCCCTGTTCCTGTCTGAAAATTAATTATAAAACTTGATAGCTGAATCAAGTGAACAATATATCCTTGTCTAAAATAAGTTTATAAATTTTATTGATCAAACCTTCTGAAAATTTATGTTTGGTTGCGTTTTAGTGGGGAAATGGTTAAAAAAGCGGGAAATAATAAATAAGGAGGAGAACTATTTGAGCCCATTATTCGGATCTGTTGAATATTTCGAAAAGAAAATTGAAAATTACATTTCTAGTAAGAAATTAAAGAAAAACAAAGATCAACACTTATCTAAAATCGTGCCACAACTAGAAAATGAAATTCGCTATGACTTTACGTGCCACAATCGCATCAAAAAAGAATGCCTCGAAAACCTCTATAAAGTTTCCAATAAAGCTTCATCCAAAGTACATTAAATAATGAAATCCAAAAATGTTTGTGCTAACTGCATAAAATCTTCTATTTTAATCTGTTTCGCCGCAATTTCTAGCATAGGGAATTTAGTCTGCTATGCTAGAAATTGCGGCGATTCAGAACCAATTAAAATAATCAGCTGATATCTTGAAAAATTAAGAGGTAGGAATGGAATCGCTCCCAACATAAATGGTAAAATGTAGGAAGGAGGGATTTCCATGAAGAGATGGTTGATTTTACTTATTTCTATTCTATTCTTGGCAGTGCTGAGCGGATGCAATAAAGAAGTTAAGCCTCAAGACCGTTTTGCCCAGTATGTTGAGCATTGGAATAAGCAAGAGTTCGATAAAATGTATGGATTTTTATCAGAAAGCGCCAAGAAGTCTATCAGCAAGAAGGACTTTGTGGAGCGCTATGAGAAGGTATATAAAGATTTAGAGATTAGCAAGTTAAAAGTTACATATAAACCCGATATGGAAAAAGAATATAAGAAGGAAGAAAAGGCTGCTCTTCCATTTTCGGCATCGATGGATAGCGCGGCAGGGAAAATTAAATTCACTCATGACGCCAGCCTGGTGAAGGAAGAAAAAGAGGATGAGGAGAGCTGGTTTGTTGCATGGGATACAACGTATATTTTCCCGGAGCTTGGACCTGAGGATAAAATCAGCTACAGCACCGTACCGGCACAGCGGGGGGATATAGTGGACCGTACAGGTGACCCGCTGGCTTTAAACGGAACGTTATATGAAATTGGTGTTGTTCCTGAGCAGATGGAAGGCCAAAAAGAGCAGACAGTTAAAGGTCTCTCATCCGCCTTGGGCATCTCAGAAGAGCAAATCAGCAAAAGCCTGAATGCAGACTGGGTACAGCCCGGATACTTTGTGCCAATCAAAAAAGTTTCTCCGGATGACAAGGCGACATTGGATAAAGTGTTTGCTTTAAAAGGCGTTTTGAAACAGGACGTTAAAGGAAGAATTTATCCGTTCGGCGAGGCATCAGCTCATTTGGTCGGCTATGTAGGCCCCATTACAGCTGATGAACTAAAGAAGAACGAAGGAAAAGGATATTCCTCCACTGATATCATTGGAAAAAGAGGACTGGAACAAGTCCTTGAAGAACGGCTGAAGGGAACAAACGGTGTCAAAATTGGCATCACAAAGAAAGATGGAACTGAAGTTGTACTGGCAGAAAAACCTGTGGAAAATGGCGAAACGATTGAGCTGACAATCGACATCACTCTTCAGAAGGATCTTTATGAAGAACTGAAGGGAAGTCCGGGGACTTCTGCAGCAATTGATCCGGTTACAGGGGATACGCTTGCTTTAGTCAGCAGTCCAAGCTTCGATCCAAATGAGGCTTCGCTGGGCTTTACCGCAGATGAGTGGAAGCAGCTTGAAGAGAACAAAGATATGCCGCTCATGAACCGATTCAAGCAAACCTATGCTCCAGGGTCTGTGATGAAGCCAATCACAGGGGCGGTTGGTCTATCCGAAGAGACACTGACAATTGATGAAACTATTCAGGTGAAAGGCCTAAAATGGCAGAAGAGCAAATCATGGGGAAGCTATCAGGTAACTCGTGTTAAGGATCCGAACGGACCTGTTGATTTTGAAAAAGCAATGATGTTTTCAGATAATATCTATTTTGCTAAAGAGGCACTTGATCTAGGGAAAGAGAAATTCTCTGCGGGCTTAAAGAAGTTTGGCTTTGATGAGGAGATTCCATTCCCATTCCCAATTGAGACATCGCAGATTGGCGGTCTGGACAGTGAAATCAAACTGGCAGATTCAGGATATGGACAGGGAGAAGTAGAGATGAGCATTCTTCATCTGGCAGCAGCCTATACGCCGATTGTCAATAAAGGTTCTCTTATAAAGCCAGTATTAATGGGAGAAGAAGAAAAGAATCAGGTATGGAAAGAAAATATTATCAGTGAGGAAACAGCCAATATTGTAGAAACAGCTATCACCAAAGTGGTTCAGGAACCTTCCGGAACTGCTCACTCAGCGAATATGAAGGATTATCCGCTTGCCGGTAAAACAGGAACTGCCGAGCTGAAAAGAAGTGCAGAGGAAAAAGGACAGGAAAATGGCTTGTTTGTTGCCTATAATCCAGGGGATCCTAAACTGCTGATTGCAATGATGATAGAAGGCGTTGAAGATAAAGGCGGTTCAAAGGTTGTCGTGGAAAAGGTTAAGAAGGTCTTTGAAAAAAATAAAGATCGGTTTTAAATAGAAAAGGGAAGCAGCCAGCTGCCTCCCTTTTTTTGTTATCTTTCACAGGCAATCTTGTCCTTGTCCCTGTCTTTTGACTTGTTGGCATCGTAGAGTTTTGCTGACACATACGGTTTATATTTGGTTTTGCCTCCTTTATTCTTTATGCCGGCTGATCGTGCTACTCCGCCTTTGTAGTCCTTATTTAGCTCTGTGCAATTTTTATATGTTTTGATTTTGGCAGTTTTTGCAGAAGCTGCCGGACTAAATGACAGTGAGGCTAAAAGACATAGGGTAATGATGGCTGAAAGCAATTTTTTCAAAATAACCCCTCCTATTTTCCTTAATATGTAATAAATATAATTTATTTACATGGGCAATTCAATAAAAATTTAAATCTCTTAAATTGTTTATTGTAAAAAATAGGAACAGGAAATATAATATAGAAGTATTGAATAAATGGTGAAATGAGGAAGATTATGAGGAAATTTGGCGTTGTTTTATCAGTTTTAGTCTTAATTTTCAGTTTGTTCAGTCCTGCCGCTTCAGCTCAGAGTCCGGAATTCGAGGAAGAATTTCAGCAGTATTTAAGCGACATTAGCGCAATCAGGGGTTTTGAAGTTACGAAAGAAGACATTGAAATGGTTCTTTCCATGTATGATGAATCCATTGAAGATTATGATTCTGTTAAAGAGCTTAGTGATTCCCTTGGCGAAGTAATTAAAGCTGATTTAAGCAACATCCAATTTATCTATGATGATTATGAGTTAACTGAAGATTCTTTAAGAAGCTTGCTTGAAGAATTTGGTGAGGAACTGGAAGATTACATTTTTGTCGGTGATCTTGAGGAAAGCGTATTTTTCTATACGACAGATGAGATTGTGGATGAAGATATGATTCTGGAACTATTAGAAGTTTTCAAAGCTGAGTTTGATTTAACAGATGAAGAGATTGAGAGATTGAAGAATCATCTCATTTCAATAGAAGATGACCTTTTGAGCCCTGAGACCATGCAGCGGCTGGAGGATTTGTCTTATCGGATGATGGCTATCGGAGAGTTCGATGAGACAGGGGAACTGAGTTCCGAAGAGGTAGAGGAATTGCTGTCAATCTTTGATGAACTGCTGTCCATTTATCAGGTAAAAGCAGAGTACACTCTAATCACTAAAGGTACTGAAAAGAACCTGACTCTTCTTGAGTTAGTAAATATGAAGGAATTGATCAATGCCAAACTGAAAATCAGCATTTATAATCTGGCAGGCGAATTCCTGGCAGATATCATCATCACAGGTGAAATGTTTGATTCAGATTTAATTAAAGAAACAGGCAAAGATATTACAAATGCGGCTGAAAAAGTCGAAAAGGTGAAAAAGCCTTCCTCTGAAAATAAAACAGTAAAAGGCGGAAAGCTTCCAAATACAGCTTCCAACAATCTTATATACGGGGTTCTTGGACTGCTCGGTATTATGATCGGCACGACATTATTCCGCAGAGTAAGGGAAAGATAATATGAGGCAGAAGAAAAGCCGAAAGAAGAATAGAGAAGTCAGCCACAGAAAGCGGCTGCTTCTTCTTTTCTTTAGTTTGAGCTTAATTGTGCTGGGGCTTTGGTTTACGAGCACAAGCGTCTATAAAGTTGGAAAAGGGTATATCTCTTATAAGATGAATGCGCCTGAACGAGAAATGGAGCTAAAAAAAGAAGTCTCTGCTGCGGAGAAAGTGGAAGAGGAAAAAGAAGTCTTATACCCGGATAAGCCGGAAATTGGCGAGGAAATCGGTGAGCTATACATCCCAAAAATCAAATCCGTTCTGCCGATTATCCATGGCACAGATGAAGATGAGCTTGAAAAAGGCGTAGGGCATTATGCCGGCAGTGTGATGCCAGGGGAAAAAGATAACTCTGTCCTTTCCGGTCATAGAGATACGGTCTTCAGAAAGCTGGGTGAAGTAGGTGAAGGAGATATTCTGGAAGTAACCACAAAGGCCGGAACCTTTGAGTACCGTGTCAATAAAGTGCGGATTGTGGATGCGGACGACAGGACAGTCATTGTTCCTAAACCGCGTGCCATGCTTACGGTTACTACCTGCTACCCATTTGATTTTATTGGTGATGCACCACAAAGATACATCCTGGTTGCCCATCTCTTATCCAAAAAGTAAAGGGATATTCAGAGTCTCCTTAACAAGGGGACTTTTTTTATAGAAAAATTTTTTTCACATTCCTATTTTTCGACATCCATTAGATAAATATCCCTATATAATATACATAATCTACTAATTTATGAATGAGTAGAGTGATAGAATTTGAATAGCGGAGGAAAAGAGATGAGTCAGTTTAAAAGGGTAATATGCCTGTTTCTGGTATTGCTTCTTGCAATCCAGCCCATCACAGTTTTGGGAGTGGAGAAGGGGAATACTTCAAAAGCCAGTCTCTTGAAGGAAACGATCCATAAAGAGGGAGCTCCGAAAAAGGTTAAAGAGGCCTCAAAAGATATTAAGTCAGTAACAAAAGACGACTTTCCTTTAGTGGAACCTGGTGATTATGCAGGCTCTTTAATTGATAGTCAAAATAAATATCATTATATTTGGTATGAAAATATACTAGATTATACTGACTCTTCTATGCTTGTTGATTTATATTATCAATCTACGGCTGCATATAATAAAGACTCCATCATTTCCCTTGAGTTTTATAGTGAGGAAAATGATAGCTTTGAATTTCTCGGTTATACAGAATTTAATTTAAACGGCACACAATATGCAAATTTGAGCTCTAATATCGGTAAAGCACCTTTTACTGATCAGCAGCATATTTATATGCTCTTAGGAGTTTCGAAGAGCTTTTCTACTGAGTATTCAGATGCCTTCATATTTAAAATTGAAAATCCATTCTATAAAGGTGAAGAGGAAGGACCCTCAAACAAATATACCATCATCAGCAATGAATCCGTTTTAGGGGATTCCTATCAAAGCACTGGGCAATTCTCTATCAATAATGATAAATATGCTTCCAATAAAAAGTTGAAGCAAGATGCATATAGATTAGATGTAAAGAAACCCTTTGATGTAAAGAAAAATAAAGGGAAGCAGCTGGGAAGCTATAAAAGCAAAAGATCTGCTTATCAGCTGGGACAATTGAAGAATTTCTGGGTGTACGACTTTTCCTCCTATGCAGATTACCAGATAAATGCAACACTGCTCTATTCCGGGTCAAAAGCGAATGTGTGGGTAAATAATAGCCAGCTGACACAAAAGCAGGCTGAAGACCTTGGCAAAGAGTTTGATGCAGGCATTCATCCCGTTATTACGAACCATTTCGCAAGTGAATCGGATGTGAATGGGGACGGGAAAATTAATATTCTTGCTTATGATATCCAGGATGGATTTAATGGAAGCGGAGGTTATATAGCCGGATATTTCTATCCAGGGGACCTGTATAATATTCAGTATTCAAATCAATCAGAGATCTTCTATGTGGATACCTATCCGCTAATGGGAACCGGTGCAGCAAAAGATCCTTCAGCATCCTATGAAACGCTGGCTCACGAATTTCAGCATATGGTCAACTTCAACCAGAATGTCTTCATTGAAGGCGATGAAGACGGCATGGATATCTGGCTTGATGAAGCCTTGGCCATGGCGGCAGAACAAGTGTACACAGGGCAGCCGCTGACTGATAGAATTGATTATTACAACTATTCCAATTCAATTGCCAGAGGACACTCACTCCTGTATTGGGACTATGATGGCGACACGCTTGCTAACTATTCACTATCCTATTTATTTGGACAGTATGTAAAACAACAGGCGAACAAAGGCAATGCCATTTTTAAAGAAATTTTGAAGGATTCCAATAATGACTATAAGGCAGTAGAAAATGTCATGAAGAAATATGTGGATCCGTCACTTACATTCGGGAAAACGATTACAAATTTCCGTGGAGCGCTTCTTTTGAAGCAGCAGGACGGACAATATGGATTTAAAGGCGAGCAGGCTTTTAATGCGCTGCAACCGCGGTTATATTCGGGAACATCTACCTATTTAAGGGGTGGCGGTGCCATTGTTACCCAGGCATCAAGCGAGATTCCAGTGGACAAAGGGGCGGATATTACATATACCTTTGTGGGTGAAGAAGAGGATGCAACTGCGCCAGCGACACCTAAAGTAGATCCTGTAAGAGACTATGATAAAAAGGTGACAGGCCAGGCAGAAGAGGGCTCAACAGTGACCGTGAAAAAAGGCTCATCCGTTCTGGGCACGGCTGCAGCAGGAAGTGACGGAAAGTTTATTGTAGCTTTAAAAGCTGCTGAAAAGGCAGGAACGGTCTTAACAATTACAGCCGCTGATAAAGCTGGCAATGTGAGTAAAGCGGCTAATGTGGCGGTAATAGATAAAACAGCCCCGGCAGCGCCAAAGGCAGATCCTGTAAAAGATTATGACAAAAAGATAACTGGAAAAGCAGAAGCCGGTTCCAGAGTGACAGTCAAGAAAGGAAGCAGTACACTCGGTTCGGCTGCTGCTGATAAGTATGGAAAGTTCACTGTAAGCTTGAAATATGCTCAAAAAGCCGGCACAGTATTGAATCTGACAGCAGCAGATAAAGCCGGTAATGTAAGCAAAACCGCTAAAGTAACAGTTCTGGATAAGACGGCACCTGCCGCACCAAAAGTAAATGCAATGAAGGACTCTGATAAAAAAATTACAGGAACAGCAGAAGCAGGGTCCAGGATTACTGTGAAAAGAGGAAGCACAATACTCGGTACAGCTACAGCAGCTAAAGATGGAAAGTTCACAGTTACAATCAAATCAGCTCAAAAAGCTGGGACTGTTCTATATGTAACAGCAAAGGATAAGGCAGGCAATACAAGTAAGGCAGCAAAAATCACCGTAAAGGACAAAACGCCGCCTAAAACGCCTTCCGTTAACAAAGTGACATCATCCTCAACAAAAGTAACCGGAAAAGCTGAAGCATATTCCACGGTATATGTAAAAGCTGGCACCAAAGTAATTGGTTCTGCTAAAGCATCCAAATCAGGCAGCTTTTCAGTAAAGATAGCCAAACAGAAAACAGGAAACATCCTTTACGTTTATGCTAAAGACAAGGCAGGCAATACCGGGAAGCCGGCAAAAATAACAGTGAAGAAGCGTTAATAAATTGAAGGGAAAAGGCAGAGGCCTTTTCTCTTTTTTATGTCGCTTTGATAGGCTGAAAGAAGTGCCCCTAGGTGAATAAAGATAACAGCATTGAAACATCCTATTTACAAACATTTTCTATAAATTAACAGAATCTTTACAGCTGTCCATCAGGCACATTGTTAGAATGAAATTATACTGTCCAGAACAGTCTTATGGACAATTACTTGTAAAGAAAGGATTTAATATGATGTCGAAACGAAAGCTGGTACTCTCTGTTGTGACTGCGTTTTTCCTTATCTGCCTCTTTGGAATCATCATTATAGAGCCTGCTGAAATCTGGAATAGAATTAAACATAACAGTGAAGAAATGAATGTTGGGTATTCTGACAATGTTGTATATGACGGAAATCATTATAAATTACTTCACCCTATTGGTGAAAAGAATGGTTCCCTCTATATATCCCTGCCTGATTTAAAAGCCATCACGTTAATGAAAACAGCGGAAAAGGAAGATGAGCTTACAATAAGTTATAAAGATAGAAGTGTTACATATATCAATGGATTAATTCAAAATTGTAATTTGACTAAGGATAAAATGTGCGGATATGAAATGATAGACGACATAATCTATATTCCCGATCAGTCTGTCGAAAAATATTTGGGGTTTGAAATGGATTTTTTTTATGATAAGCAAACGAACACTGTCTCTATTAAAAGTCCAGAGGAGCAAACCAAAAAGCCTTATGATCAGGAACTGGGCTCTACGATTTTTGTACATAAGCAAAATGTGCCAGCTGAAAAATATGAACCGCGAAGCGGCATTTACCTGGGCGGCTATGTTTTGCAGGATGAATATATCAATACGAGTATGAACACATTCAACAAGCTTACAGGAAAAACACATGCCTCCTATTTCAGATACGTCGGGTATGGAAAGCCATTTCCGAAGGAGTGGGCTGAAGAAGTCATCGCGGCAGGCGGCTTCCCGCAGGTAGCATGGGAGCCTAATAATGGACTGGAAGAAGTAAAGGATGATGAGTATTTGAGACAATTCGCAAAGGATGCGGGTGAATTAAAGGTTCCAATCCTTTTGCGTTATGCCAGTGAAATGAACGGAACCTGGACCTTTTATTCCGGTCATTCCGAGCAATACATTGAGAAGTGGAAATTGGTCCATGATGTGATGGAGAGGGAAGCTCCTAACGTCATGATGCTGTGGAATGTCTTCACGATGCCGGAATCAACGATTGATGAATTCTATCCCGGTGATGAATATGTCGACTATGTTGGCGTCAACATTTATAACGTTTTTTACCATAATGATAAAATCGAGGAAAGATCAGATTTTGAAGATCCGCTGCGCTTATTGGACTATGTCTACAATACATATAGCCATAAAAAGCCCATTGTCATTGGTGAGTACGGAGCAACCAATTACACCGTTACAGATGGAAAGCATCATGATGAATTCGCAGTTGAAAAGATAACCAGAATATACAAATACCTTCCAGAACTATATCCGCGTGTTAAATATATTTACTATTTTGATGTGAATAACCTGGTTAATGCGCCGGAAGGCAGGAAAATCAATAATTACGCCATTACAGAGAAAAAGAGTATTCTCAATGCATACTCAGACAATATAAAGACAGATCGTTATTTATCAAAAGTACAAGAGAGTCCAGCTAAGGATGATACTTATTCGTACAGAGACTTTCTCTTTTTCTATGATGGAAAATTATACGTGGATTTTCAGTTTGTACGGGATTATCTGGACATGGATGTAAAAGAAGAAAATAAACAAACATATGAAGTAGCCTACAAAGGAGAAAGCCTAAAAGTAAAGCCGGAGACTATGAAGATAGACAAAGCTGCCTTTTTTGAAAAAAGAGAGATAAAGGGCATTCCTCTTGTTGAAATCCTAAAGCATTTCGAAATGAAGTATGAATTTCGAAATAGAGACTTGCATATTTTTTATTGAGTGCTTCAAAGTTTCAACACCCCCAGACCAAAAGAAGAGAAGAGGCAAACGCCTTTTCTCTTCTTTTGTTTATTGTTTAATAGTAAAAAAGTTCTGGTTAAATAGAGATAAATTATATCCAAAATTAGTAATTTAAGATAAAATATTCTTAATTTTATTAAAGGAGAGATACTTGTGATAGTAACTAAATCAATGAAAAGCTTCCTCATTGCACTTCTTGCATGTTGTGCAATATTAATGTGGGGAACAGAAAAGGCCGCTGCGTCTATTTCAGATGCAAAAGCAATTAATGTAAACCAGACATATAAGGGGGTCCTTGAAGATTATTATCAGCAGGATTTCTATAAGTTTACCATTAATGCTGCAGGCAATATTACCCTTTCTATCAAACAAAAATACAACTCAGCATGGGATGGACAGATCCTAAACAGCTCAGGTCAGGTTTATGAGTCTTTTACAACAGATGACAGTGAAATGGTAAGCGGGGATGCATCAAGATCAGTGGGCCTTCCTGTAGGCACATATTACATAAAAATAGAAGACTCTTATGAAGCTGAAGGAGTGAATTATGAATTTAAGGTACAGTATTCACAATCTAATTACTATGAAAAAGAATTCAATGATTCGCTCACAGCTGCCAATCCAATAGAGCTTAACAAATTTTATACGGGGATGCTAAGAGATGAATATGATAATGATTTTTATAAATTTACCCTTGAAAAGCCAGGTAATATTAAGCTATTAATGGAGAACCAACCGGGTATCGAGTGGTATGGACATATACAGGATAGCAAAGGGAATATCTATAATTATCTCAATAGTGATGACAGTGAAATGGTCTCAGGCTATGAAGCTTCACAAGTAGGGCTCCCAGCAGGAACCTATTATATAAAAATTAAGGACGGCTACCATGGATACACATACCCTTATAAAATGAAGCTAGAATATACAGCTTCAGATTTTTATGAAAAAGAGTTTAATAATTCGATTACAGCTGCAAATGGAATACTGGTTAATAAGATTTATAAAGGAAGCCTGCAGTATGATGATGATAAGGACTTCTATAAGGTTACATTATCAAAACCGGGAAAAGTAACTCTATCAATCAAGCAAAAGGCGGGGGTTAATTGGTATGCCCATATACAGGACACGAAAGGAAACACTTATGCATCCCTCAATACAGATGACAGTGAAATGGTCGAAGGTGATGCAGAAAAGGAAGTGGGATTGCCTAAGGGAACCTATTATGTATTAATAAAAAATTATTACTCATGGGGAGATGAAACCCCCTATGAATTTCTAGTGAAATATACATCCAGCAGCAACTATGAGCAGGAGTTTAATGATAATCTGACAACAGCGACCGCGATAAAGCTAAACCAATCATATTATGGGAATCTTCAATATGATGAAGATCTTGATTTTTATAAATTCTCTATTCCAAAGGACGGACTGGTTAACCTGCAAATACCTCAGAAATCAGGGCTAGAGCTATATGCGAGTATCCAAAACAGCTCGGGTACAGTGTATAAAGACTTATCCACAAATGGAAGTGGAAGTGTAAAGGGAAATGCAGGTCTTCAGGTATCCATGAAAAAAGGCACATACTATCTGAAAATCAAAAATTATTATTATGGCAGTACTGGTATCCCATATTCCTTTAAGCTTTATATGCAAACACCAGGGCTTGCTTCAAGTAAAATAACAGTAACCAATCATAAAGGAAAGAAAGATTCCATTCGCATCTCCGGAATCAAAAAAGGCGATGTGATCAAAGTTTACAATGCTTCAACGAAAGGAAAGCTGATTGCCCAGAAAACGAGCACAGGATCAGCTGATACCATCAGTGTGAATCAGATTGGTGAAAAAGCAGGGAAGATCTACGTCACAGTTACCTCGTCAAGTATGACGGAAAGTAAAAGGACAGCTGTATCTTTCACTGGTGAGCAGACGAATGCAGTTAAATCAAGCCAGGTTAAAATGACAAACAATAAATCTAAAAAAGATGTCATAACTGTAAGCAAGCTTAAAAAAGGGGATGTTGTCAAAGTTTATAGTGCCTCCAAAGGCGGCAAACTTTTGGCTAAGTCAGGCAAGGTGACAAAAACATCTGCCGCAATCAGCATCAGTCAGCTTGGCAAAAAAGCAGGCAGTGTTTATATTACGGTACAAAGTGATGGTATGAAGGAAAGCGCCCGTGTGAAGGTAAGCTATAAGGCGGAGAAGTAGGAAAGCAGAAAAAAATGCAAACCGGCTGGGCTGGTTTGCATTTTCTTTATTTGCTAATGAAATAGTCAGTTACATATTTACTCCACAATTCATGACCCTTCTCACTAGGAGCTTCATTCTCTTCGTTCAGATACGGAATGATTTCCTCTGAATCCGTGGAGGGCCATGCAGACCAGTGGTTAAGGTAGGGAATATCGTTTGTTTCAGCGAACTTCTCTAATTCCTCAATCTGTACAAGGTAATAATTTGCATCATAAATTGGGTTTGGAGGCTGAAGAATAAATACGGTATCAGGGTTTTTTTCTTTTACTGCTGAAATCCAATTCGTAATGTGATCATGGGAGTCCTCGATCCGAACAAAACTGTTATCCTGCAAAGTGAACGGCTCTAATATGATAAGATCTGCTTCTGCAGCAATCATTTCAGAAACTTTATCCTGATCGCTAAACTCCATTGAAGTGCCGTCAAAGACTTGAATGTCCACCTCGATTGAGCCTTCCCCGAAGGTCTCTTCAAGCTTTTTCTTTGCTGAGGAAGCCCAGCCATCGTCATTACTTCCTAAAGCAGTCGATCCCGCAAGAAGGATTTTATAAGGGATGTCTTCTAAGAGTGTCTGTTCAAATCTTCTTTTGGCTTCGGCAGGCCAGTTAACGGATATCTTTTGAAATTCCTCAATATCTATTCTTTTGTCAGTCTCTTCCGCCTCTTCTACGGGTTCTGCGGTTTTCTCAGTTTCTTGAGTAGTAGCATCTGTAGAAAGGACAGTTCTTTCCTTCCAATGGGAATTGCCCCAATATAAGACCACCCCACAGGAAATGGCCAGCAATAAAATAAAAAAATTCTTCATAATTACCTCCACAAAGGATTTAATTTTATAAATGTAAAATTTCCCAATTTAAAATTTCGTCTATCAAAAAATGCCATTTTATAGTTAAATAGGAATAGTAATAACAAATAAGTTACATTTTCATTAAAATTATGACAAAAAAACACAAAATTGGCAACTTGCTATGATATAATATTTTGGGTTTTGTTATTTATTTTTCCTTAGGAGGATATCATGGAAGAAACGATTAGTCTAAAAGAACTATTCCATACACTGAAAAAAAGAGTGACTCTTATTCTGTCAGTGACAATTCTGGCAGTCATGATCAGCGGAATAGTCAGTTACTTTTTCTTAACACCAATATATCAAACTTCTACACAGATTCTTGTAAACCAGGCAAAAGATGAGCAAAGTGTATATAGTGCGGGTGAAGTTCAAACAAACCTGCAGCTGATTAATACATATAATGTCATTATTAAGAGTGCTGCCATTCTTGAATTAGTAAAAGAAGATCTCAAGCTTGATATGACAACGGCTGCGCTGAATCAGAAAATTACCGTTCAGAGTGAACAAAACTCTCAGGTAGTAAATATTTCTGTTCAGGATGAAGATCCAAAAAGAGCAGCAGATATCGCCAATAAAACAGCTGAAGTGTTCCAAAAAGAAATAGTAGAAATTATGAACGTTAATAACGTAACTATTCTAGCGAAGGCGGAAGTAGGAGAAAATCAGGCTCCAGTTAAACCGCAGCCTCTATTAAATATCGCCATTGCTTTAGTTGTTGGCTTAATGGCTGGTGTAGGATTAGCGTTCCTGCTTGAATATCTGGATAATACCATTAAGAACGAAGAAGATATTGAAAAAACAATTGGCCTTCCAGTCCTTGGTGTGATTGCTCAAATGGATGACACTGCTGAAAACGGGAGCCGTTCCGACCGCAAAACTAGGTTAAGAGGTGAGACTGTTGGTTCTTAAAAAGGGAGAAAAGAAGAAAGTATTGGAGCACAAGCGAAAGCTTGTTACAAAGAACGATCCAAAGTCTCCAATTTCTGAGCAGTACCGGACCATCCGGACAAATATTCAATTTTCATCTGTGGATGAAGAGATTCGCACTATTATGGTTACATCATCAGGACCAGGAGAAGGTAAATCAACTACAACAGCCAATCTCGCAGTAGTCTTTGCGCAGCAAGGCAAAAGAGTGCTTCTGGTAGATGCTGACCTGCGGAAACCAACAGTGCATTATACATTTAACCTTATGAATACGAGCGGATTAACAAGTGTGCTCACAAACCAGATGACACTTATGGAATCTGTTAAGGCGATCGATATGAAAAACCTTTTCATTCTTCCAAGCGGTCCAATTCCGCCAAATCCCTCTGAATTACTGGGATCAAAGGCAATGGACTATTTTATGAAGGCAGCCTTAGAGGAATTCGATATCATTTTATTTGATACTCCTCCTGTACTGGCGGTAACAGATGCTCAAATTCTCTCAAATAAGTGCCAGGGTACCATTCTTGTTGCGGGCAGTGGAAAAGCGGAAAAAGACCAATTGGTGAAAACGAAGGAGCTATTAGAAGCAGCTCAAGGGAAACTATTAGGAGTGGTATTAAACAACAAGAAAATGAAAGAATCACAGCATTACTATTATTACGGTGTGAATTAACAGAATTCGACAAATTACACCCTTTACCGTATTGAAGTTAAAATGTTAACATGACAGAAGAAGGATATTTTGTCATATATTGAAAGGAGTGGAAGGGATGATTGACATACATTGTCATATCTTGCCGGGGATAGATGATGGTGCCCAAACAATAGAAGACAGTTTGGACATGGCGAAAGAAGCGGTTAGAGAGGGGATTTCCTCCATCATTGCCACTCCTCATCATAACCAGTCTTATCATAATACAAAAGATGAAATTATTTTTGCGGTTAACGATCTAAATAATAGTTTGAAAGAGGCATCAATCCCACTGGAAATCCTTCCTGGTCAGGAAGTTCGAATTTATGGGGAAATAGTAGAAGGTTTAAATAATGGAGAGATTCTTTCCCTTAGTCACTCCCAATATATGTTTATTGAATTTCCTTCTAACCATGTACCCAGATATGCTGAAAAACTCCTGTTTGACATTCAGCTTCAGGGATTGATTCCAATTATTGTTCATCCTGAACGGAATAAGCAGTTAATGGAACAGCCGGATCTTTTATATCAATTTGTTGAAAAAGGCGCGTTAACCCAGGTGACGGCCTCAAGTCTTTGCGGGTATTTCGGAAAGAATATTAAAAAGTTTTCTGAGCAATTGATAGAGTTTAACTTAACCCATTTTATCGCCTCTGATGCTCATAACGTGAAGAATCGCACGTTTAAAATGGCTGAAGCATTGGACTTAGTCGATTCTAAATATGGACCCGATATGGTTTATCTTTTTAAAGAGAATGCAGAGCTCCTAGTTGAGAACAGCAATATAATGAAAGAACTGCCTGAGAGAATTAAACGCAAAAGGTTTCTTGGCATTTTTTAACCATTGCATGTTGCATAGGACTAGGCGATGCCTCCTTGCCTTTATCAATGGAGGCACTCGGCCATGCTGTGGGTGAGTAAAATCACCTTAGACACACAGTTGTCACTAGCATGGTGTGAGGAGGGGTTAAATGCCCCAATTTAAATATGTGAAAATATCCATATAGGAATCCGCTTACATTATATTGTTAGATAATGTCCTAGATATCTAATGAAAGTACAGGACCATTCCTGTATTCCCATTAGATATTTATTTTTGCCTGAATGCTGGTCAATTGTGGATTTTTACTAGGTAATAAGAACTAAAATTTAGAAGGAGGCTATTTATTTGACGTACCAAAAGCGGCTGACACTGTTGGTTTTATTGGACTCATTAATTGTTTTATCAGCTATATATGTAAGTGTTTTGACGCTTCACCCAACGCTGGCTTGGATTAAGTCTGAAACATTGCTTGTCAGCTCCATTACGCTGCTCCTTAGCCATCATTTCTTCGCATCTGCTTACAGGCTTTATAACAAGGCATGGGAATATGCGAGTGTTGGAGAGCTCGTGGCGATTGTAAAGGCAGTATCACTATCTATCATGACTACAGGAATAATGCAGCAGCTGTTAATAGGGGATGTTTATTTCCGGGCTTTAATGCTTGCGTGGATGATGCACGTTCTATTAATAGGAGGTTCACGTTTCTCCTGGCGTGTCTACCGGGACCGATATATTAAATCAAATATAGAACAAAAGCGTGCCTTAATAGTAGGAGCCGGTGCTGCCGGAACAATGCTGGCAAGACAGCTTCTGAAAAATCAAGACACTGAAATCAAACCAGTTGCATTTATCGATGATGACTCAAAAAAGTATAGATTACATATACATGGTTTACCTGTTGTTGGTGGTTCCAAACATATCTCGAAGACAGTGGAAACTCTGAATATCGATAAAATTGTAATTGCCATCCCATCTCTAAATAAAAAAGAGATGCAAAGAATATTTGAAGAGTGTGGCGGAACAAAAGCCAAAACAGTCATCATGCCAATGATTGAAGATGTAATGCTTGGGAAGGTGTCGGTTAATCAATTCAGGGATGTGCAGGTAGAGGACCTGCTGGGGCGTGAACCGGTTAAGCTGGATATTGACAGTATTTCAGAAAAATTAACTGGAAAGACCGTTTTAGTAACAGGTGCAGGCGGATCAATAGGATCGGAAATTTGCCGCCAAGTATGCAAATTTAAACCAGAAAAAATCCTTCTTTTAGGGCATGGAGAGAACTCCATATACCTGATTGATATGGAGATGAGGAATAAGCATAAAGGCGAAATTGAAATTGTGCCGGTTATTGCGGATATTCAGGACAGGGATCGGGTTTTCGAGGTAATGGAAGCACACCGGCCGGATGTTGTGTATCATGCTGCTGCTCATAAGCACGTGCCTTTGATGGAATACAATCCGAAAGAGGCTGTTAAGAATAATGTGCTGGGAACAAAGAATGTAGCAGAGGCTGCTGACACTTTTGGTGTAGGTACATTTGTTTTAGTTTCATCGGATAAGGCTGTTAACCCTACGAATGTGATGGGCTCTACAAAGCGTATTGCAGAAATGGTGATTCAGGAGCTGGATAAACAGAGTACTACTAAGTTTGTAGCTGTAAGATTTGGGAATGTCCTTGGAAGCCGTGGAAGTGTTATTCCGTTGTTTAAAAAGCAGATTCAGGCTGGGGGGCCGGTGACGGTTACACATCCGGATATGACGAGGTATTTCATGACAATACCGGAAGCATCAAGACTGGTAATGCAAGCGGGAGCTCTTGCTCGTGGTGGGGAGATATTTGTGCTTGATATGGGAGAGCCGGTTAAAATTGTTGATTTAGCAAAGAACTTGATAACTCTGTCTGGTTATAAAGAAGAAGAGATAGAGATTGAATTTTCAGGAATACGCCCAGGAGAAAAGATGTACGAGGAACTGCTTGGAGAGAAGGAAGTTCATAAGGAAGCAGTATTTCCGAAGATCTTTATTGGGAAGGCTATTTTGGATCAGGAAGACGAAGTTCATTATTTGATTGAGAGATTTGATGATATGTCTACAAATGAAATTAGTAAGTTTGTGTTGAATTTGGCTAATAGGAGAAAAAATAAAGTTCTTTCAATTGCTAAATGAGGGGAAATTTGAATGAAAAGGGTGCGTAAAGCGATTATTCCTGCTGCTGGTTTGGGATTAGGTTTTTACCTGCTAAATCTAGTTCAAAGAGTAGTCAAAGTGATCCTCAATCGCACGTTTGCCTTTACCAGTGATAATTATAAAATCTTTAATTCCTGATGCCGCAGCTTCTTCAACAATGTATTGAAAAGTAGGCTTATCCACAATCGCAGCATTTCCTTCGGCATTGCTTGAAAACTTAATTCAAAAGCAGAAGTTTGTTTTACTTGAAAAGGTAAAAGAACCTTCAAAAGCTGATATTCACTATATACGGCAAAAGAAGCCTAAAGGACTTACATGCAGTATGGTGTGCAAGGAAGTTTATTGGGAACGAGCCTATTGCGGTGCTGCTTGGAGATGATATTGTACAGAGTGACACTCCTTGCTTGCGTCAGCTGATGGATGGATATGAGGAGACACTTTCTTCTGTTATTGGGGTGCAGATAGTTTAACCTGAAGAGACACACAGATATGGAGTTATTGTTCCTTCGGATCAAAGTGGCCGTAGGTACCAGGTGAACAACTTTGATGAAATACCAAAGCAAGGGACTGCTCCTTCAAACTTGGTGATTATGGGCCGTTATGTTTTTTTAACTCCAGAGATTTTCATGTTCTTAGAGCAGCAAGAGCTAGGCGCAGGTGGGGAAGTACAGCTGACTTATGCGATTCAGAAGCTTAACCAGATCCCTCGTGTGTTTGCTTATAATTCTGAAGGTGTACACTATGATTTTGGGGAGAAGTTTGGGTTATTAAAATAACAATTGAAATGGCTTTGAAAGATAAAGATTTGAAGGATAAACTTATCCGGTTTATGGATGAGAGGCTTAGTGAATTTAAAGTCATTGAGAGTTAATTGAGAAGTAAACTTAAGATGATCATATAAAAATTCTAGATATGCCTTTGATCCATCGGTATATCTAGAGTTTTTATGTTTTATATATATTAAAGGTGATGCCTTCTTGCCTTCATCAAAGAAGGCACTCGGCTATGCTGTGGGTTAGTATGAAACCTTAGACACGATGGGTTGTCAGTGGTGTGGCGTGAGGCGGGGTTAGATGTCCTAGGCTTTTCCTTTTTTACTATTTTACGGAAAGCCTGATGCAAATGAATTTATGATTTATAGAAGTATAAGGATAGCTCTTCGAGCTATGTTTTATAGCTCAAATTTTATTTCGGAAATGGTTTACCCGTAAGGAGGAGATGGAGGTGAAAGAAGATAAAGGATTTACTTTGATAGATGAATATTGGTTATCGCATTGTTGGAATAATGGCAGGAATTGCTTTGCCTTCTGTATTGGGTATGATTGAAAAATCTAAGGTTGACGTCTGTAATGTTAATATCGCTGTGGTGGGGAGATATTATGAAGCTTATTTGGGGTTAGAGTCTTTAGAGCATTCACAAGTGGTGTTTCTACAATATCTTCATTCTTAAGATGGAGATGTATGTCCTGATGATGAAGGTGTACCATATTGTAGGAGTTGCGCTTTAGTTGAATTGAATGGTCGTGGGGAACTGAGTATCGTAGCTAGAATGAACGTTAGAAACCTTGCGGGATAGGTGTTCGAGGCGTTTTTAGTGAAATTTATAGATTGATTTAATGGTATATATATTAGGAACACACTCGGTTTAAGGTGCTTAAAAGGTAAATATCTATTTCGTATTTGTTTGGTAGATTGAATAGATATTACGAGGTAGGTATCAGAAGTAGATAAGCTTAGTGGATTAGTAGTTGGTTGGAAAGTGAATTCAGTTTCCAATTAAGTCCTAATTTACTAAAGAAAAAATTTTAAGGAGTGTAGCTGGATGTATATGAAGGTTAAAAGATTGATAGATATCATTCTTTCTTTAATTGGACTTATAGTATTATTACCAATTTTTTTGATTCTAATTATTGCTATAAAGCTCGAATCAAAAGGCCCAGTTCTGTTTAAGCAAAAGCGTGTAGGAATTAACAAGACACATTTCAACATATTGAAATTTCGTACCATGAGAATTGATACGCCGAAGGATACTCCCACTCATTTATTAGAAAACCCAGATCAGTACATTACAAAAATGGGTAAATTCCTGAGAAAGACTTCACTTGATGAGCTTCCGCAGATTTGGAATATCTTTGTTGGGCAGATGAGTATTATCGGCCCGAGGCCAGCACTTTGGAACCAGTATGATTTGATAGCAGAGCGTGATAAGTATCGTGCTAATGATGTACCGCCGGGGCTGACGGGATGGGCTCAAATTAATGGTAGAGATGAACTTCCTATTGACGTTAAGGCAAGGTTGGATGGGGATTATGTTGAGAAGATTAACCTTTGGATGGATGTTAAGTGTTTCTTTGGGACCATCGTTAGTGTTATGAAAAGTGACGGTGTTGTCGAAGGTGGAACTGGAGCAGGGAAAGAAGTAGCGAGTACTAAGGAGAGCATTACTAAATGAAAAAAATATTGATAACAGGAAAAAACAGCTATGTGGGTAAGAGCCTTGAAAAGTGGCTTGAAAATTATCCTGATAGATATTCAATAGATTCAATCAGTTTGAGAAATGAATACTGGAAGGAAAAAGATTTCTCTGAATATGACATTGTGTTTCATGCTGCTGGGATAGCACATATTAAAGAAACAAAAGAAAATGCTGATATGTATTACAAAGTAAATCGCGATCTGGCATATGAAGTTGCGTATAAGGCCAAATTGGAAGGGGTCAAACAGTTCATATTTTTAAGCTCAATGAGTGTTTATGGAATTGAATATGGAGTGATTGATAAAAGCTCTTCGCTCAATCCTAAAAGTAATTATGGGAAGTCAAAACTTCAGGCAGAAGAACTAATAAAACCTTTAGAGCGTGATAATTATAAAGTTGCAATAATTCGCCCACCTATGATTTATGGTAAAGAATGTAAAGGTAACTATGTTAGATTATCAAACCTTGCAGTGAAAATTCCTTTCTTTCCTAGTATAGAAAATAAACGTAGTATGATTTATATTGATAATCTGTCTGAGTTTGTTAGGTTGTTAATTGATGATCATGGGAGTGGCGTGTTTTTCCCACAGAATGCAGAGTACGTAAATAGTAGTGAAATGGCATTTCTCATTTCTAGGTTACATGAGAAGAAGATGTTAATGACAAAGTTAGTTAATCCAATTATAAACTTAATTGGAAGAAGAATTGGATTAGTTAATAAGGTGTTTGGTAGTTTGGTTTACGAAAAGAGCATGTCTGAATATAAAACAAATTATATGGTTATCGGTTTTGAAGAATCAATAAAAAGAACCGAAGTGGGCTGGGAGTAGATATTAGTATGAAGGCAGTTCTTATTAGCTGTTTTAACTATTACGATAACAGATTAAAGTATGTAGAACAATTTCTGAGAAATATAGGATACGACGTTATTTATATCACATCTGACTTTAATCATATCGATAAGGTTAGATATTCAATTAATAGACCAAATACAATTCAAGTACAGGTTAAAACTTATTATAAAAACCTATCAGCACAACGATTATTATCTCATTATTTTTTTGCAAAAGATGCTTTTAAAGAAGTGAAAAAAATCAACCCCGATCTACTATACGTGATGTTACCACCAAATTTTCTTGCGCGGTATGCCACTAAGTATAAAAGAGAAAATAAGGTGAAGTTGGTTTATGATATTTACGATTTATGGCCTGAAACGTTTCCTTCAATTACGTCTAAGAAAATGTTAGCAGCGCCATTTAAATATTGGAGAAGGTTAAGAGACGATAACCTCAATGTTGCAGATGTAATCTTCACAGAATGTGGGCTGTATCAAGAAAAACTTAATCCTATATTAGAAAAAATGAATACTGACATATTATATCTGGCTAAAGAGAAAAGTAAACTAGGGAGTGACCCTCAAATAAATGCAAGCACAGTAAATGTCTGCTATTTAGGATCAATTAATAGTATTATAGACATCCCTTCAATAGTTCAACTATTAGAGGCAATTAATAAACTTAAACCTGTTACTTTACACATTATTGGTGATGGGGAAAAAAGAGAACAATTTATAGAAGATATAAAGAAGGTCGGAGTAAATGTAAAATATTATGGGAAAATTTATGAAGATGAAAAGAAGAAAGAGATTTTTGACAAATGTTCTTTTGGAATAAATATGATGAGAAGTACGGTTTGTGTAGGCCTTACGATGAAGTCAATTGACTATTTTCAAGCTGGATTACCAATCCTAAATAATATACAAGCTGACACATCTAAATTAGTTGAGAAATATAATATAGGTTTTAATGTTACATCTGATAATTTAGAATATGTTTCCAGAAAGGTAGCTAGTGTTGAAATCACCGAACTGCGGGCTATGAGAGAAAATACAGCGAAGGTATTTAATAGTTTATTTTCTTTAGAAGCGTTTAACAAAAAACTAAACGATTGGGTTAAGTATCTAACTTGATAATATTAGATTATGGAAATGTTAAATAAAATATATGTAGCGTATCTTGCCCGTTTTTGTGAGTAA
Organism: Bacillus sp. 22-7; assembly: GCF_010628845.1. NCBI lineage: Bacteria > Bacillati > Bacillota > Bacilli > Caryophanales > Bacillaceae > Bacillus > Bacillus sp. 22-7. The sequence continues at coordinate 64,284 of NZ_NJQY01000021.1, forward strand.
GCTTTATTAGGTGCATTTTTATCTTATATTATGAAGTATTTTAAATCACTTTGTTCAAAAAGGTAAGGAGAAATAAGCATGAATTATTGTTGTGCAGGAATAGTTCTATTTAACCCAGAAATTGATAGATTAACAGATAATATAGCTGCAATAAAGGAACAAGTGAATAAGATTATTTTGATAGATAACAATTCGAATAATTCGGATCAAATTCTTAAGGAATATGAGCTATCTGAAGAGTTTATTATTGTAAGAAATAATGAAAATAAAGGTATTGCAACAGCATTAAACCAAATATGTGAGATAGCAGAAAAAAATGAGTATGAATGGGTATTACTGTTAGACCAGGATAGCGTTTGTAGTCCAAACCTTATTGAGTCTTATAAAAAATATATATCGGATGAATCAGTTGCCTTACTTACACCGTATATAATTGACATTAATAAACTATCATTTGATGAGTATTCTGAACTTAAGTTGCCAGAAACTTCTGCTGTAAATTGGGCTATAACTTCGGGGTCTTTGATCAGATTAAAAACATGGGAAAAAGTAGGTAGATTTTACGATGATCTTTTCATAGACGCTGTGGATATTGATTATAGTATTAGACTAAAATTAAACGGTTATAAACAAATAAGAGTTAATCGTGAATATTTATTGCAAGAAGTAGGACATGCTGAACCGACCTGTATAATGCGTCCGCATAAGGATAATTCTGGAAAGTGGACTATAAAACGATATTACCGAAGTAACCATTCACTATTGAGACAATACTATATGACGCGAAATAATATAATTATAGCTAGGAAATATAGCCAATATATACCTATGATGAAGAGTGTTTCATTTACAATGGTGATGTCGCTACCAAAACCTTTTGTTGAAAAAAACAAATTCAAATTATTACACAGTTTAATACTTGGCTTTAAAGATGGATTTAAATTTAAAGTTATTAAATATATCAAGTAAGCCTAGAAATTAGGAATGCTTTGGTAAATTAAATTCCATTAAGATATAACAATATTTGTTTAAATTGTACTTTTAGATGAACATTTTTAGCCGAAATAAACAGTAAACGAAAGTGGGCTAATCAATGATATATCTACTTATATTATTTTTAATAATAATATTAATTATAAGTTATTTTATAACTGGAAAAGATTTATTATCTCCTTGGGTAATAAGTTGTTGTATGTTCCTTTTAAGTGCTTTATTCGTCATTCCAAATATTGAATCGTGGAATGTCCAATTAAGTGCTATAACAATTTTAGTAATTGGACTAGGTTTATTTTCTTTCGGTTTCGGTGAATTATTTGTTAGAAAGTTATATCAAAAAAAAATGCTCGATAGAAAAAAAAACCAACTTCTAAATAAACACGAAAATAATGAAAGAAAACCTATTAATATACACACCTCTATTTTGTTGTTTTTTATAATTTTTATGTTAATTGTTACGTATTTTTATTACAAGCAGGTTTTAGATTTTGCGTATGCTGCTGGTTTTACAGTATCATCCGACTTACCGATGCTGCGTTATGCAAGAATTGCAACAACGACTAATATTGCTGAAAGTGTTAGTACAAATAAATTGTTAGGTCAAGCTGTTATAATTTCTTACTCTTATGCTTATTTGATGATATACGTGGTTCTATACAATACCATCATTCTAAAGTATAGAAAAAGGTTAATCTTATATATTCTTCCGATAGTAATCTATTTAATCCAAGTAGTTCTTACTGGTGGAAGAACGCAATTTATATATTTAGTCAGTTCTTTATTCTTAATTAGTGTAATATTTTATCAAATTAAAGCGGGTTGGAGTAATTCTAAAAACTCAAAGTATATAAAAGTGGGTATAATAACTTTTATTGTAATGTTAGTTGTGTTTTACTTTTTAGGTAATTTTACTGGGAAAACTGCTAAGTTAAATTTACTTGAGACAATATCGATTTATGTGGGCTCACCAATTGTTGCATTCGACATTTTTTTGCAGAATTATACTAATAATTTTTCGAACTTTTTTGGTGAGAATACTTTATTTGGAATTTATGATATATTGCAAAGATTTGGTTTTGATGTTCCAAATTTAATACGAATAGCTGATTTTGTAAATATCGGGGGATATGAAACAAATATTTATACTTCATATATGAGGTATATTAAGGATTTTTCATACCTTGGCTTTCTTATTATAGAAATGTTTTTAGGCGCAATTTATTCATTTCTCTATTTAAACATTAAGGTTAAAAATAAACCATCTATAAATATTGTTATTTTTGCAATAGTTTTTCAGACAATTATCGAGTCCTCTATTGAAGAAAGATTTTTTATGAATGTCTTATCATTAGGTTATTTCCTTAGAATTGGATATTTAGTTTTTTTATATTTTGTGTTGCTAAAAGTTAAAATAAAATTCTAGCATTGTATTTTATATATTTTTCAGCTATTAAAACCATATAGTGGTAGTCTTATTTTTTAGTAAATAACTTTTAGAATAATGAAGTTAGTAGTGCGGGGTTAATTCAGAAAGGGGGTATCACAAATATGAAAATATGTTTAGTTGCACATTTAAATGATTTATCTGGTGCAAATAGGTCACTTTTGGACTTATCTGGTGCATTAGTGGATCAAGGGCAAAGTGTTACTGTGGTGATACCAAGGCATGGTGAATTGGAAAATGCATTAATAGAAAAGGGCATTAATTATAAAGTTATTTATTCTGGAACATGGGCAGGGGTAAAGGGGAAGGAGAAAAAATGGAAGAAAATATACAAGCAAATTGTTAACTTTTTTGCAGAATATAAATTTTATAATTATATAGTTAGTGAAGGTTTTGATATTGTACACTACAATTCTATTGTGTATGGTGTTGGTGCAAGATTGCTGAAGAAAAATGAGAAACCATATGTATGGCATTTGAGAGAGTTTCCAGAAGAACTTAGTTTAAAGTTTTATAATAAAACATTGGTTTATGATGTTGTTGGGAATTCAACTTTAATGTTTGGTATTTCTAAGGCAGCTTATAATGTTTACTCAAAAGTATTCGACGAAGCCAGATTAAAAGTAATATATAACGGCCTTACATTCCCAAGTAGTTACCAGAATAATGAAAGAGATTTTTTGTTTCCAGAAAAGATAACGCTTGTCATTGTAGGGGCAATTTATTCGGGAAAGGGTCAGCTTGATGCAGTACGTGCTGTTGAATACTTATATAATCAAGGAATGAAAAATATTAATCTCAAAGTAGTAGGACAAGTTGTTGATCATCAGTATATGAAAGAAATAGAAGATTTTATAAATATGCATTCTATTCATAATATTATAGAGTTTTGCGGATATCAGTCTGATGTAACAGATATTAGGAAAAATTGCGACATTGCCTTGGTATGTTCAAAAAGTGAAGCATTTGGGAGAGTTACCATTGAGGCTATGTTTAATAAGCAAATTGTAATAGGATCTAACATCGGCGGAACGTTGGAACTTATTGAAGATGGAGTTAATGGTTTTTTATATAAACAAGGGGACCTTATGGATTTAGTAGAGAAAATTATTTATGTTATACAAAATAAAAAACTAAGTAAACAGATTGTTGAAAATGCTTACTCAACTGCAACAAATAAATTTTCGATTACAGAAACAGCAACAAAAGTAATGGATGCTTATAAAACTGTAAAAGTGAAAAAAAATAGGGAAAGGGGGCTTAATGATGGATATTAGTATTATAATGCCAGTATATAATTCAGAGGAATACTTATCTGATGCAATAAAAAGTATACTTAATCAAAGTTATGAGAATTTCGAATTGATTTTAATTAATGATGGCTCAAAGGATAATTCAGGTAGTATTTGCGACGAATTTGCCCAAAAGGATGCTAGGGTAGTCGTTATTCATAAGGATAATGGTGGGATTTCAGATGCAAGGAATGCAGGTTTAAGAGTAGCTAAAGGGGAGTATATAGCATTTTCAGATAATGATGATATTTTTTCTGGAAATTTATTAGAAGATAATTTCAAAATTGCTAAGCAATATGATGCGGATATAGTTAAATATGGGGTTTCGTATTATGAAATCTCTAATAAGTCAAAGCGAAAAATTCCAATTAGGGATCTTCCGTTCCAAGTAATTGACAAGAATGGAATATCGAAAGACTATTTAACATTAAAAAGGAATAATATCTTTGTTTATGTTTGGGATTCGCTTATTAGAAAAGACATAATATTAGATAATAATTTATTCTTTGATAGGGCCTTCAAATTTGGTGGAGAAGATATTGATTTTAATTTATCAATATTTAAATATATAAAAAAACTTGTTATAAATCCTGATGAACACTATACACATTTCAAAAGATTCAATCATAGTACAGTATGTAAATTTTCTGTTGAAAAACTCAATCCTTTTTTATTAAATGCAAAAAAGGAAAATGAGTTAATTACCGAATTAAAGGTAAATAGGGATCCTGAGCTGATGATAGAAAGTATAAGTAGTTATATTATACAGGTCTCTTATACATTAAATCATATTGATGAAATGACAAGACTAGAGAAAATTGAATACTTAAAGAGAATCGGTATTTTTGAAAGGTTTATTTGCAAGTACTCCTTTTCTTTGTTTTTAAAAGGGCTAGTATATCGGCCTAAAAGGGCTCTAGTGATTTGGTTGTATTCGCATACCTTTTATAAATCACTATTGAAAATATGTGCATAGTCGCTTAAGCCTAGATCGACAGGAAGGTCTATTTTAGCCATATGTAAAGAAGAGAGGTAGTTAAAGGTGAATTTATATGAAAAAATTCGAAACAATGAAGAGAAAATCGCAGTAATAGGGCTTGGTTATGTAGGTATGCCAATAGCCGTTGCTTTTGCAAAAAAAGTTGATGTAATAGGGTTTGATCTAAATAAGCAAAAAGTTGAGTTATACAAATCAGGGGTTGATCCCACAAAAGAAGTTGGTAATGAAGAAATTAAAAATACTACAGTTGAATTTACGTCTGATGAAACAAAAATTAAAGAGGCTAAATTCCACATCGTAGCTGTACCTACTCCTATTAACTCAGATAAAACACCCGACCTCTATCCGGTTGAAGGAGCAAGTAGGATAATAGGGAGGAATCTCACTAAAGGATCCATTGTTGTGTATGAATCAACAGTTTACCCTGGTGTCACTGAAGATATATGTGTTCCAATTCTAGAAAAAGAGTCTGGCCTTAAATGCGGAATTGATTTCAAAATTGGGTATTCACCGGAAAGAATTAATCCTGGAGATAAGGTCCATAAACTAGAAAATATCATTAAAATTGTATCTGGCATGGATTCTGAGAGTCTTGATGTAATAGCAAAAATTTATGAATTAATAATTGAAGCTGGGGTTTATAGGGCAGGGTCAATTAAAGTAGCTGAAGCTGCCAAGGTTGTAGAAAATAGCCAACGAGATATTAACATAGCTTTTATGAATGAGCTTGCAATGGTGTTTGACCGAATGGGAATAGACACAAAAGAAGTCATTGATGCTATGAACACAAAATGGAATGCACTTAAGTTCTATCCTGGACTTGTAGGAGGACACTGTATAGGTGTAGACCCTTACTACTTTGTGTATGAAGCTGAAAAACTAGGATATCATAGTCAGATAATTTTATCAGGTAGGAAAATCAATGATAACATGGGTAAATTTGTAGCTGATGCAATTATAAAAAAATTAATATTAGCCAACAAGGTAGTAGCACAATCAAAAATTGTAATTCTCGGGATTACTTTTAAAGAGAATACACCAGATACACGAAACTCTAAAGTTATAGATATTATTGACAGCTTAAGAGAATATGGTATTGAACCAGTTGTTGTTGATCCCCAAGCGGATGCCGGTGAAGCTAAGCACCAATACGGAATTGATCTAAAAGACTTGGAAGATGTTAAAGATGCTGATTGTCTTGTGCTTGCGGTTGCTCATGATGTATTTAAGCAAATGAGTTGGGATGAAATTGACTCATTGTACGGTGACTTTGATAATAAGGACAAAGTTTTTATAGATGTAAAAAGTATCTTTAATAGATATGAGATTGAAGAGAAAGGATATAGTTATTGGAGATTATAATTCTCTTCTGAGCATTCCTGTAATAATTAAAGATGTTAGATTTATATAGATTTTCGTACTAACTTGTAGAAAATTCCACGAATGAGAAAACCAGAACTTATTTAAATACGAATTTAGATTATATTGCTATTCTAACAACTAAATATGTTATTAAGATCGAGGGATGCTTATTGAATAATAAGGCAATTACTTTTATTAGAAACTTTTCATACACTCTATCTTCAAACCTAATATCAATGTTGATTTCTACAATAGTCATACTACTAGTTCCAAAATTAATAGGAGTAGAAGAATATGGATATTGGCAGCTATATCTTTTTTATTCTTCTTATGTGGGATTTTTACATTTTGGTTGGAATGATGGGGTGTATCTCAGATATGGTGGCAAAGAATATAAGGAATTAAATAAAAAACTATTCTTTTCGCAGTTTTGGACGTTAGTAATCCTTCAGTTCTTTTTAGGAGCTATTATTATTGTACTTTCGACTGCACTTAATTCAAATGATAATCGTGTATTTATTCTTAACATGACTGCATTTTGTATGTTTTTAGTAAATGTCAGATATATGTTAATTTATATATTGCAAGGTACAAATAGAATTAAAGAGTTTGCACAAATAACAATGATGGAAAAGTTGCTTTACTGCTTTTTAATTATTTTATTTTTATTAGTTGGCGTAAGGCAATTTGAATTGTTGATATTTGCTGATATATTAGGAAAACTTTTATCTTTAATATATGCAACTTATTGTTGTAGAGAAATTGTATTCAAAAAAATCAGCAATCTTTATTTGGATATAAAAGAAACATTTGAAAACATTAGTATTGGAATAAAGCTAATGTTTGCTAATATAGCGAGCATACTGGTTATAGGAATTGTTCGATTTGGGATTGAGCGTACATGGGATGTTTCCACGTTCGGTAAGGTATCACTAACATTGAGTGTGTCTAATCTAATGATGGTATTTATTAATTCAGTTGGAATCATTATGTTTCCAGTCTTGAGAAGGACGGATAAAGAAAACCTTCCTAAGATTTATAGAGTCATGAGAAGTTTCTTAGTGGTACCTCTGTTGGGGTTAATTGTGTCTTACTATCCTTTGAAGATTGCTTTAACAGCTTGGTTACCACAATATGCAGAGAGTCTTTTGTATATGGCACTTCTTTTTCCAATATGTGTTTATGAGGGTAAAATGGCTTTGTTGATTAATACTTATTTAAAAACATTGAGAAAAGAGAAACTAATGCTTACTATAAACCTTTCATCAGTTATTTTAAGCATTATTCTTTCACTTCTTTTTACAGTGGTTTATGTGAATTTATCATTGGCTGTTTTAACGATTGTTGTGCTTTTGGCTTTCCGATGTGTATTGGCAGAAATTCTTCTTTCAAAGTTACTTAATGTCTCCGTATATAAAGATATATTACTTGAATCGGCAATGATAATAATATTTATTTTAACCGGTTGGTATATATCCTCATGGATAGGTATAGCACTTTATCTAGTCGGTTATGGTTTTTATTTGGTAATTAAAAGAAGAGAAATTAAAGAAACAGTTATTAATATAAAATATTTAATAAAAGGTTAAAAGTACCATAGATTTGTATATTTAAACTATTATAAATACTGTAATTAGCTATCAATAGTTTTGAAGTATTTACTGAGTGTTCCACTAGTTTTTTAAAAAAAATTTTAGAGGTGTTAAAATGAAAGGAATTATTTTAGCAGGAGGAAGCGGTACTAGGCTTTATCCAATTACAAGATCCATTTCAAAACAATTAATCCCCATTTATGATAAACCAATGATTTATTACCCATTATCCATTTTAATGTTAGCGGGGATTAGAGAGATACTAATTATTTCAACACCAAGTGATACTCCACGCTTTGAACAGTTATTAGGAGATGGTTCAGAATTAGGGATAAACTTAAGCTATGCTGTTCAACCTTCACCGGATGGATTGGCACAGGCTTTCATCATAGGAGAGGACTTTATTGGTGATGACAATGTTGCACTAATCTTAGGTGACAATATTTTTTATGGACATGGTTTTACGAGACTATTGGAAAAAGTGGCTTCAAGAGAAACAGGGGCAACAGTTTTTGGTTATAATGTAAAAGATCCAGAAAGGTTTGGTGTCGTCGAGTTTGATGGTGATGGTAAAGCTGTTTCGATTGAAGAAAAGCCAAAAGTACCAAAATCTTTATATGCTGTTACAGGACTATATTTTTATGACAATCGAGTTGTTGAGATTGCCAAGAATATTAAGCCATCAGAACGTGGAGAGTTAGAAATTACAACTGTAAATGAAGAGTATTTAAAATTAGATGAACTTCATGTTGAATTACTAGGTCGTGGTTTTGCTTGGTTAGATACGGGTACTCATGAGTCATTGTTAGAAGCTTCAACCTTTATTGAAACGATTGAGAAGCGACAAAGTTTGAAGGTTGCATGTTTAGAAGAAATTGCTTATCGAAAGGGCTATATTACAAGAGAGCAATTAATTAAACTAGCAGAACCCTTAAAGAAAAATGGATATGGTCAATATTTATTGCGTCTTGCTGATCAAGTAATAGTAGACAAAGAATTAGTAGGTGTAAAATAGTGAAGATTACTAAAACAAAATTTGAAGAAGTTGTAGTGATAGAACCCAAAGTATTTGGAGACCACCGTGGATGGTTTACTGAAACGTATAGTAAATCAGTTCTTACTGATTTTGGTATTGATTTAGAATTTGTTCAAGATAATCATTCATTTTCTGCAATAAAAGGTACTTTGCGGGGATTACATTACCAGTTAAATCCGAAAGCACAATCAAAGCTTGTAAGATGTACAAGGGGTTCCATCTTTGATGTGGCTGTGGATATTCGTAAAGGAAGTTCAACTTATGGGGAATGGTTTGGAATTGAATTAAGTGCCGAAAACAAAAAGCAACTGCTAGTACCAAAGGGTTTTGCTCATGCATTTATAACCTTAATGGATGACGTAGAAGTTCAATATAAAGTAGATGAAGTATACTCTCCAGAGTATGAACGGGGCATATTATGGAATGATCCAGAAATCGGTGTTGAATGGCCAATCGATGTTGAACCTGTATTGTCTGCTAAGGATGAGGTTGCTCCACTATTAAAAGATGCTGATAATAATTTCGTGAGTGGTGAATAAGCGAATGAAAGTACTCGTAACGGGTTATGGTGGGCAGCTTGGTTATGATGTAGTTAGGGAAGGTGCTAAGCGTGGACTAGAGATGATTGGTACCACTTCTAGTGATTTAAATATTACAGAAGAAAATAGGGTTTCGGAATATCTCAATAAAGTAAAGCCGGACGCTATTATTCATTGTGCTGCGTATACAGCCGTGGATAAGGCAGAAGAGGATCAAGAGAGCTGCTATGATGTGAATGTACATGGAACAAAGTATCTAGCAAATGCCGCAAAAGAAGTGAATGCTAAGTTTGTCTATATTAGTACGGACTATGTTTTTGATGGAGAAGGGGAAATTCCTTTTTCAGAGGATACTACTCCGAATCCGATTGGATATTATGGGGAAACAAAGTATAAAGGTGAGCAAATTGTTCAATCTTTATTAAATGACTATTTTATCGTTCGTATTTCATGGGTTTTTGGTATAAATGGAAAAAATTTTATCAAAACAATGCTAAGACTATCTGAAACGAGAGATGAATTAAACGTAGTAGGTGATCAATACGGTTCGCCTACATATACGTTGGATTTGGCGCGTCTATTGATTGATATGGTACAAACGGATCGTTTTGGTATCTATCATGCTTCGAACGAGGGTTTCTGTACATGGGCTGATTTTGCATCGGAGATCTTTAAATTGTCTAATAGAGAAGTAAAAGTAAATGCGATTACTACTGAAGAATATCCAACACGAGCAGTTAGACCAAAAAATTCACAGATGTCTAAAGTAAAATTAGTTTCAAATGGTTTTAACCCGTTACCAGAGTGGCAAGATGCGCTGGCACGCTATATGTCTGAGTTATCCCAAGAGGTGAAGTAAAATGAAAAAGAAAATTCTAGTTACAGGTGGAGCAGGTTTCATTGGGGGAAACTTTGTTCAGTTTTTGGTGAAGAAATACCCTGAATATGAAATCTATAATTTAGATTTACTAACATATGCTGGAGATTTAACAAAACATAGAGAATTTGAAAACGAATCAAATTATCATTTTGTAAAAGCAGATATTGCTGATCGGGAGAGTATTTCAGCTCTTTTTGAGAAGGAAAAGTTTGATTATGTTGTTCATTTTGCAGCAGAGAGTCATGTTGACCGTTCTATTACAAATCCAGAAATATTTGTTATAACAAATGTTCTTGGAACACAAGTATTACTCGATGCGGCAAAAGTAAATAATATTAATAAATTTGTTCATGTTTCTACAGATGAAGTATATGGAGAACTAGACTTTGATCCGACTACTTTCTTTACAGAAGATACCCCTTTACAACCGAACAGTCCATATAGTGCGAGCAAAGCATCTTCGGATTTATTAGTGCGTGCTTACCACGAGACATTTGGGTTACCAGTAAATATTACTCGCTGTTCCAATAACTATGGGCCTTATCATTTTCCAGAGAAATTAATCCCTCTTACTATTTCTAGAGTGATGAATGATCAAAAGGTACCAGTATACGGGGACGGTAAGAATATTCGAGATTGGTTACATGTGTTAGATCATTGCGCTGCCATAGATCTGGTATTACACGAAGGTGTAACTGGAGAAGTGTATAACGTAGGTGGGCATAATGAACGAACGAATTTAGAAGTTGTTAAAACGATCATTAGGACTCTAGATAAATCAGAAGACTTAATTGAGTTTGTTGAAGATCGTCTTGGTCATGATAAAAGATACGCAATTGACCCAACTAAATTAGAACAATTAGGTTGGAAACCTACTTATACTTTCGAAACTGGTATCGCTCAAACCATTCAATGGTATTTGGACAATAAAGAATGGTGGGAACAGATTATTAGCGGTGAGTATCAGAAGTATTTTGAGAAGCAGTATAGTGCGAAGTAATGAAATAAGCCTTCCTCTTTTTGAGGGAGGCTTATTTCTATATGTTTTTGAATTTATTAAATTCAAAGGCAGACATTATTTCTTCAACATAAAGAAAACATGATGCAACAATATGACAGTTGTAAATAGTTACACTGAGAAGATTTGTTCAAAATCTTAAATAACATAAATAAGAGTTTAGAGGGGATAATGATAAATTTGAATTGATGTATCTGGCAAACATGCTAAATACCTACATCTAACACCGAATTATTTAGCATAGTGTTAAAGAAATAATTGCTTGCCTATTTGGCTGCTTGGTCTGTTATCGTAGCGCTACTTTTTGAGTAATAATAATATTTTACTCTTTAATCCAGGTAGTAGGAGCTGTTGATATTTGTATAGATTTCGTATGACCATCTTCAAATATATTTCCAACTGTTTCAAGGCGAATAATATTATAATTAATTTTTACGCTCATTGTTGCAATGTTCTTGAATAAATTACCATTCACCAACAAATTTCCTATATTTAGGCTTGGGGTATCAATACCAATACCAACCGAATCAAATTTATTTTCTCTAACAGAAACGAAACTTTTTGTTGATTTCCCTCTCAAAACTAATGCACTACCTGTTATATTTTTAAACGTATTATCATCAACAGACACTTGACCATTTGCGTTTATATTCAGTGCTTCAGGTAAACTATCAAATTCATTATTGTTTGCTATTATATTTTCACCGTCTAACAATACTGCGCGAACTTTGCCACCTTTATAAATTTTATTATTATTAAATTTAATATTTTCAACTGCATACATTCTGATTAAAATGTCGTATGTTGGTGCACTTTCAGAAAATATTTCATTATCTGTAATACTAATATCTTTGTGAACTGCTGAAGTTTCTGATGATGAGCTAATAGGTAAAAAACAATCAGTGAAAATATTATTATGAATTTTAATTCGATTACTAGGAAGGAATATATTATTGTGACTATTTCTAATATCAATACATGCGTCAATATCTCTCCCTATGTTATCAAATATATTTTCTTCAATTAATACATCTGTTGCCCCTCTTGTGACAATCGCATTATTTTGTCCATTTTTAAATACGTTTCCTTTAATTAATCCTGTATTCGCCCAATACGCAATTTCTTCAGCCCATGCATTAGTGAATAAAGAATTTGTAATGATAACATTTCCACTTGTCGGTTTTACAAGGATACTTATATAATCTGCATCCTCAAATCTACAATTATCAATTACTGCCCCTTTTCCAATAAAATCTAGTAATGCTCCATTTTCCGATTCTCCTTCGATAAAGCCTTGACCTGTACCATAGAATGAAATGTTAGATATTTCTGTATTCTTTCCGTTGATATATATTATTCGTAACCCTTTAGTCAATTGCTTAATTGAACTATTGTTTTTTCCCGAACCTACTATTTTTAAAATATTTCCGTTCGGAGAAGATAAAGCCGATGTAATTACACAATGAGTACCTTTTGGAAAATATAAAGGCAAACCCGAATTAATAGCACTTTGAAGGGCTTTTGTATCGTCGGTTACACCGTCACCCATTACACCAAACGATTTTACATTGACGGCTTTCTGTTCCAACTTATTTTCCTTTGAATAATCTGTCAAACCATCATCTGAGGATAAATAAGATAATCCACCAGATTTAACAATAAATAACAAAATAAGAAATAAGGAACTAATCAAAATACTGGTTAATTTCACCATGAATACTCCTTTTTGAGAAATGAAACTATAATTTATACATTATAACACTAGCATGTACACAAAAGGTTTCACAAAAAAGTCAAGAACACAGAAGGACATAGGGCTATGGTAGGTTCATACTATGAGGATGCTTCATAAGCAAAGAGGGAACTAGGCTGGACCGCTAAACGCGATCTTATATCAATGTGTCGGGATTCATGGCGGTTTGAGAAAAATCATGAGGAATAAATAGAAAAATGACATTTACCCGTTTGGCTTTAATGTGCTCGGCGGGTTTATTTCTCATAAATTTTAAATTCAACTTTTGTTAATTGCTTTTCATCTATTATTTTGCCTTCTTCTAAATTAATAAGCATGGCAGTAATTTTAAGCCGTATCAATCTAGGTTGGTATTTAAGCACGATCTCATATATTTTATCATTGCTTACTGCTATTGTATATTTGGTAATATCGTCTTTACTCCATAAAAGTTCTCTTGTAGGCTTAACGTATCTAAAATGCTTATCATTATCTTCCCGTGTGCGAATGAATCTATAATCAATATACCATTCTTCTTTTCCTTTCTTAGCTACAATATCTCCAATAGTAGGTCCTTTTCTTGTATATTCGACGCCCTGCCATCCATAATTAACTTAGGTGTAACTATTTCAATAATTCGTTCTTCCGCTTCCCTATGTTCAGATATAAAGTTAGCATTTGTACTAATATTTCCTACTTTATACATAAGTTTTTATATTTATTTAGCAAGCAAAAGATGCATGAAGCGCAGTTAATAATGTAGCCACCCAGTTCTTTAATATATTCTCTTTATAACTATGTCTATAGCGGTTGAAGACTACTAGATGAGAATGATGGATCAGTCGGTCAATGACTGCAAGGTATCGAACGCTCGTTTTGTTCTGTTGTTTAAAGGAGCTTTTATAATATCTAGGCCACGACGGATTTGGTATCCTTGTGCAATGTATCACATTGTTGCCAGAGGAAATCGCAGAGCAGCTTTTTTTCATAATCATGCAGATTTTCAAACATATTTGACTATTTTGGGAGATTTCCGCAGGATGCCTTTTATTTTACACTCCTATTGCCTCATGGCTAACCACTTAGACCTTCAGCTGGAAACTCTTTATCACCATATTCAATCTATCATGAAAGAAATGCAATCCCGCTATGCTGTTAATTTAAATTAGTGGTTGAGAACAGATGTACATTTTTTTCAGGGCCGTTATGGTGCAAAGCTCATTGAAACGGATACTTATTTTTGGGAAGTTAGCCGTTATGTCCATGGCAAACTACTGGAAGTCAAGATGGTCGTAAACTTGGAGGATACCAGTGGAGCAGTTATTCCTCCTTTATTATCTTCTTGAGTTAAATCCTCACGTATACCACAGTAAAACCTTATCTTATTTCCGGGAACACAGTGAAAATCACTATAAACTGTTTGTAGAAAAAACGTACAATTGATTGGGGAGGGGCTGCAATGTGTGCAAGAGTAGCAGTATAACTAAGAGGAATGGAAGGATATCTTGTCCATGTGGAAGTGAAAGTCTTGATTGGAGTGGATTCCATTGTCATAGTGGGTCTTCCGGATGCATCGGTGAAGGAGTCAAAAGATTAATTAATAATTTACTTCATTAATAATAATCAAATGTTTGATTGAAACCTATCATTTGTTTGAGCCTGGCAAAGAAAAATAACAAGAAAATCCCCTCCAAAATGGAAGGGGGTACGTCCATGCAATCTCCAAATGTGCATATGGGAATACGCAGTTTATTATAGTTATTGTTGATTTAAGAGTCAAAGAAATAGACTTGTCAAACTTTTAATATAAATGGCTGTTAAGCCACCTATCTTAAATGAATAAAGCGAAAGGTGCGCCGACCTTTCACTTTTTTTTCTTTAATTCAAGATGTGCTTTCAATTCATTTTGAACTCGCTGCTGCTCATCACTAGAAATGATCAGGTACCAGATTTTATTTATTGTCTGCCCATTACCGGATATGGTCATCTGTTCAATATTCCCTGCCGCATTTCTATAATTCTTTTGAATATCTTTCATTTCGGCAAATGTCATATTAGTTCTCACATTCTTGCCTAGTGCTCCAAAGATATCATCAAAGTTTGTCAGAGAGTTCACACTTATCCCCTTTTTAATTACACCTTGGATAATTTGGCGCTGACGATCCTGACGGCCGAAATCCCCATTAGGGTCTTGCTTTCTCATTTGAACATATGCCAGAGCAGCATCTCCATTAAGGCTATTACTGCCCTCATTAAATTGATATCCGCTTTGATTAAATGCAAGTGATGAATTAACCGTAATGCCACCTACAGCATCCACTATATCCTTAAACCCTTCCATATTCACTTTAATATAGTAATCCAGCGGAATATCCAGGAAGTTCTCAACAGTAGCCATAGACATCTCTTCATTTCCAAATGCATAGGCATGATTAATTTTATCCTCAAACCCTTTTCCTACAATCTCCGTTCTCGTATCACGGGGAATGCTGAGCATCTTAATGGACTTATCATTCGGGTTAACGGAAAGGACAATCATCGTATCAGAGCGGCCTTTATCTCCTGAGCGCTCATCCACACCCAGCATCAATACAGAGAACGGCTCTTTTTTAGCCAGTGTAATTTTTTCAGGACGCTTATCTGATTTTTCCCGGTCAATCGGCTGGTGCATGGTTTCCACAGCATCTGTCAGAGATTTATAGACCATAAAGGCATATCCGCCGCCGCCAATCAGTAAAACCAAAAATAGGATTCCGATCACTTTCAGCCATTTCGGCTTTTTCTTTCTTTTTTCTGCTCTCATCTATTAAATCCTCCACGTTTTTACAAGTTTTGTAATCCTACCTTATAGAATATCAAAATTCACTTTAAATGGATATAGAAATTTAGAATAAACGCCCTATTGTTTGCCAGTAAGGAATGAGTATGGTAGGGCTAATGTAATAAAAATTAGATAATAAGATCAATAATTAGTAAAAAAGACCCTGAATTTTTCCTTTTTCATGTATTATAGTTTAATAGATGGGTTTTTGGAAAATATTCGACAAAAAAGGTGGGTAATGAGTGAAGTCATCATTGGTAAAAGTCTTCTTTGTTTTGGTCTTGTTGTTTCATTTTGTTCCTCAGTACAATCAGTCAGTGAAAGCAGCATATTCATTTGAGGGAAAGGTAACGGCCACCATTCTGAATGTCCGTGCTAAGGCCACAGTTTCTTCCTCTGTTATAGGAAAGCTGAAAAAAGGCCAGGTCGTTACAGTAAGTGCACAGCAAAAAGGATGGTCCAAAATTAAAACGGGCAAAACGACTGGGTGGGTTTCTTCTACTTATCTTTCGCCTGTTACTTGGACTGGTTACGTAACAGCCAACAGCTTAAACGTTAGGAAGCTCCCTAATCCCAATGGTTCCATCATAACAAAAGTACCTGTAAATACGGCAGTAACGGTAGAGGGGAAGGATGGAAGCTGGCTTAAAGTGTATATTCCGAGCAAAAAGAGCAGGGGGTGGGTCTCAGCTTCCTATGTATCAAAGAAGAAGCCGGCTGTTCCCCCTAAAAGCTTAGGTACCTTCTATGTTACTGCTGATATATTGAATGTGCGTGCCAGCGCAGCAGAATCTTCCAAAGTTCTAGGTAAGGTCTCAGAAGGAGAGGCAGTTGAAGTACATAGCCAGAAAGGAAATTGGTCATCTATAACTGCAGCTAAAGGATTGAAGGGATGGGTTTCCTCTTCTTATATTGATAAAAAAAAGCCGGTAGATGATAAGGAAGCCGTCACGGTGAAAGAAACAAGAATTACCTTAAAAGAGAACAGCAATATCCGAAAAGGCCCGGGCACTAACTTTGGGGTTATTGCTTTAGAAAAGGCAGGCACTTCTCTTGTTAAAACAGGAGAGAGTAAGGACTGGATCAAAGTAAAAACAAGCAAAGGAAAAGAAGGCTGGGTTGCAGGCTGGCTAGTGGCATCTTCCAATTCAGGTCTTAAAGGGAAGGTGATCGTCATTGATGCGGGGCATGGAGGTTATGATAATGGTACGAGCGGAAAAATCCACAAAGAAAAAACGCTCAACCTAAAGACAGCCCAGGAGTTAAAAACGCTGCTCCAAAAGTCAGGGGCTAAAGTAATTATGACTCGTTCTAATGATCAATATTTAAGTCTCAATCAGCGGGTAAATATTAGCCATGCACAGAAAGCAGATGCTTTTATCAGCATCCATTACAATGCCTATTCAAGCACCAGTTCCGGAATAATCACCTTTTACTATAATAACTCCAAAGATGGACGCCTTGCCCAATCCATTCATAATGGCTTACTGGTTCATACGGGCATGAGAAATCTTGGGGCGAAATATGGAAATTACCATGTGTTAAGGACAAACAGGCAGCCCTCAGTATTGCTGGAATTAGGTTTCCTCTCTAATCCCAATGAGGAAAAACATGTAGCAACAGCTGATTATCAGCAAAAGGCTGCAAAGGGAATTTATGATGGCCTTAATCAGTATTTTCTTAAATAATAAAATCATCTTATAGGTGTTCCATATTTGGAACGCCTTTTTTTTATGGGGAAATTGTCTAATCTTACAGAATTCACAATTGTTTACGCCCAAACTTATCTGGGATGGCTTTGAAAAACCCATTATATAAAAATGAGATGCCTCTTTAGTAATTAAGGGCATTTTAGTAAAGAAAAAACAATGTCGAATTATGAAGAAAAATCCATAAATGTATTTAATAAACTTTGACTCTAGTATACAAATATCATATATTTTTAGAGGTTATAGCAGAATAACAACTAAGAGGGGTAAACTATGATTAAAGAATGGAATTTACTAAGAGTTGTTGCTTGTCTAAGCATTGTTTTATTGCATAGTACGACCCAGACGGCAAGAGTAGTTGGCTACCCGCAAATTGAACATTACAATCTATATAGAGTGTTTTTAACATATGCAACACCTGCTTTCATTGTCCTTTCAGTTATTATACTGGCTAATCGGTATGCCAATGGATTACCTGAAGGATTTTGGAGCGGAAGAATCAAATGGATCCTTGCGCCGTTTCTCTTTTTTGCTGTCATAGATGCATTGGTTTCAAACTATTTAAATCCAAATGTGATGGTAGATTTAAAAATATTCGATAATATTTTTACCGGAAATTTTGTCGGCTGGTTTATTATCGTCATTTTCCAGTTCTATCTTCTTCATTATATTATTACTAAATTTAAGATTTCTCTGATTTGGCTTTTCCCTGTAAGCATAGGTGTTATGATCTGGTATTCCACTATCATAAAAAATCCCCCGGAGTTTATGGACGGATACACCCATATGCTTAAGCTCCCGTTCCTTGCCTGGTTTGGGTATTTTACTGCAGCGTTCATCATTGGTAAACATTATAAAATCATCGCAGAGAAACTTTATAAACATCGATGGTTAACACTTGTTTATCTTGCCATTTCGCTTTATATCGTCTATTTATCCTATGAATCAGGCATAATAGTCGTCAATTCAAGGCGCCTGGATTTATTTCCGCTCGTACTGTCAGTATGTGCTGTAGTCCTTGCTTGGGGTCAGGTCATACCTAAATTCAACATCATTACTGTAATCAGTAATTATTCGTTTGGTATTTACTTGCTTCATTGGCAGATCCAAAGGTTTGCTGCACCATATTTGGCTAATTATTTTCAACACACCAGTACACGTGTATTAGCATTATTTGCAGTTTCTTTGCTTTTATCCCTTGCTATAATAAAATTATTTTCCATGGTTTCGATAGGTGAATTCATTATTGGCAAAGTGAAAAAGACTAAATCACTAAAAGTGGTTGATGCTCGTGAATTAAGAACATCGGCATAAATTTTTAAAAACTGAAAGAAGGGTGCCTTAAGTATTACTTATAGGCACCCTTTTTTCTATTTTGTAAAGATTATCAGTTTTTCGGAAGGGAGAGCTTCCTGGTAAACTATTATTCTTTTATTTTCCTCGTCTTTTTTTTCAATACTTTTAAAAAATAATATAGAATTATTTTCCATATAGGACTAGGCAAAATTATATGTTAATATATTCCTAGGCTAAAAATGGGCTTTTTTGTCGAAATTTCTTAAAGATGGAATGGTCTGTTATTTTAAAAGGGGGAATAAAGTTTCGTGTTAAGGAAAGCAAGAAAACTTCTTAGTTATATGCTCTTGTTTGTTATGTTCTTTTCTGTTTATCCCAGAGGTGTGTTTGGGGAAACAGAAGCAAGCCAGACAAAAGGGACAGTGGTTTCATCATCAGGAGATGACATTCCACTAATGCTTGAGCCTGATGAAAACAGTGAACTGCTTTCATCCATACCAAGTGGAACAAGTGTTGGATTAGTGAAATTTGAGCATGAATATTGGTTTGTCACTTATAAAAACCCTGAGAATGGAGAAGACCTACTGGGGTATATACAAGAGCCTTATGTATCAATCCAGGATACCGCCTCTGTTGAAAGTCAGGTGGAAGAAAATGAGGATGGGGCTATAGCTGAAGAAGAAATCCATCCAGAAGAAAAGAATGAAAGTACACAGACAGACAGCGGTGTAAGAGAAGCTGCGGAAGAAGTTAATGAAGATCTTCAGAAAAAAGATGAAGCAAGTACTGAGGCGTCATCACAGGTCACTTTACAAAGCAAAAGATCAGCTGTTTTGCAGAATTTGAGCAGTGTGACTGTAAGCGGAGTTGCTTTAAAAAGTCCCACACACGTATACTCTTCCAATGATGTTGAATCTGCCATTTTAAAAAGCTATCCACAAGGGACATTGCTGAAATATCATTCGTCGGATTCAGACTGGTATCAATGTACAGTGTATGTAAATGGAAAAGCTAAAACAGGCTTTATTAATAAGAATGATGTGGAACAACCTGCAGATCCTCAAGCTGCTTTAAGAGGTGTGGTGAAAAACAGCAATCTGAATGTGCATTCCAAGGCATCATCTTCATCAAGCATCCTTAAGAGTTATACAGAAGGTTCCATTTTAAAGTTTCAAACTTATATAACAGGCTGGTATCAAGCCACGGTATATGTAGGTGGAAAGGCAACTACAGGGTATATCAAAAAGGATGATATCATTCTATCCGTTTCACCGCAAACTGAGAAAAAAGGTATTGTCAAAACAAGTCGTTTAAATGTGTATTCCAAGGCAATTAACACATCCAGTGTTTTAAAGAGTTATTCAGAGGGCTCTTCAATAAAATTCAAAACGTTCACAGATGAGTGGTATGAAGCCACAGTCTATGTTAATGGAAAACCTGCTGTCGGATATATACATAGAAGCAGTGTGGTTTTAGAAGGTACACCTCAAGTAAACCTTACCGGGATTGTAAAACCTGTTAGCCTTAATGTTTATGCTAAAACATCTGGTGCCTCCCAGGTGCTGAAGCGATATACAGAAGGATCAGTTCTGCGATTTAGGACCTACACGGATAATTGGTATGAAGCGACAGTCTATGTAAACGGTGAGCCTCATACAGGATATATCAATAAGAGTGAAATCTTAAATCCGGATGATCCGCAAAAAGAGTTATCAGGGATTGTTAAAGTGCTTGATCTAAATGTCTATTCTTCTCTTTCCAGGTCATCTGGTGTAATCAAAAGCTATGAACAGGGAAGAGTGCTTAAATACAGGACATATACTGCCAATTGGTACCAGGCGACGGTCTATGTTAATGGCAAAGCGGTAACGGGATATATTCACAAGCAGGATATTGAAAATACTGTTACTTCTCAGGTTACTTTAACAGGAACTGCACAAGATCCTTCCGGAGTAAGGGTATATACGAGAGCATCTGCTACGTCAGATGTATTAAAGTCTTATCCTAAGGGTTCTACCTTAAAATACAAGACATTTACCTCAGAATGGCACCAGGTCACTGTCTATATAAATAACAAGCCGGTGACAGGATATATTAAAAAGACTTCTCTGGAAAAAGGATTAAAAGGTAAAATCATTGTAGTGGATGCCGGACACGGCGGTGTGGATAATGGAGCTAAAGGTGTAGAGAAGCTCCTTAATTTAAATACCGCGATTCAGCTGGAATCCCTACTTAAAGCTGCAGGTGCTAAGGTAGTTATGTCACGGACTGCTGATGTTTACCTAACCCTTTCTGAAAGAGTCGAAACCAGTCATCAATATAATGCAGATGCGTTTGTGAGCATCCATTATAATTCGAATCCTAATCCTGACCCGCATGGAATTGAAACATATTATTTGGCATCAAATGTAAACGAACTGCTTATGGCCAAATATGTCCAGCAGGAAATTATTATGCAGACTGGACTCTATGATCGTGGTGTTAAGACTGGGGATTTTCACGTTATCAGAGAAAATAAAAATGCAGCTATCCTGGTCGAGTTGGGCTTCTTGTCAAATCCGGCAGAGCTGGAAACGGTTTTAACAAGCGCATATCAGAAAAAAGCAGCAACCGGGATATACAATGGACTAGAGAAGTATTTTAACTTGTAATAAAAAAATCCGGCCATCAAATGGCCGGATTTTTTTATATAAGCGTTGAGACAATATCTGCAATTCTTTTGCTGGCATTGCCGTCTGAGTACTTATTCCACTTTTCCTTGAATTCCCTTATTTCTGCATAGTTAAAATTGTTGCTCTTGATGGCATGGATAATATCATTTGTAGAATAAACAACCGGACCTGGCATTATTTCCTCGTAATCTCCCCAAGTTCCCCGTTTTTTTACATATTTACTCAGATCATATGGAAAAAATACCATCGGTTTTTCTAATAATGAAAATTCAAAAGGAATGGAAGAATAATCAGTAATTAAATAATCGGTTATAAACAATAAGTCATTTGTATTGGAATACCCGGATACATCAACGACAAAGTCCGCCTGGTTTTCAGTTATGGCAACTTTATTTTTAATCGCGGGGTGAAGCTTTAATAGCAGCAGATACTCTTCACCTAATTTGTCTTTCATAAGATCAAAATTAATTCTAATCTCATAATCGTCCAAATTATCATCCCTAAAAGTGGGGGCATATAGGATAATCTTCTTATGTCTGAAAGAAGGAAATTTTTCGAATAACTTATCTTTTGTTTCTTCTATTTCTTTCGTTTTAAAAAAGATATCCGTACGTGGAATTCCGGTTAGCATGAAATTTTCTTCAGGAACACCAAAGGCATTTTGGAAGATGGTTTTCATCTCATCAGAACCTGCCACGACTTTGTGAAATTGATTATAAACCTTTATAAATCTCTCTTTCGCTTTTTCAGATCGGTTTTCAATTGACGGATCCATAAGACCGAATTTTTTTATTGCACCATTAGCATGCCAAAGCTGAATACAGGTAACGCCTTCCCGGAACTTAATCGAAGAAAGGAAACCGTAATAATTATCCACAAATATGACTTTGGAAGTTGCAAGGTGAAAGATGCCTTTAATATATTGAATGGGAGAAGAAGGCTCGAATAGCAGCACAGTACAGTCGGCACTTTTATATTTTTTAAACAAAGGATACATTTTCTTTGTTGTTAAAAAAATAGCGCGACAAGAATTCTCTTGTCGCTGATATTCTTCATATATATTTATATTGTTTTCGCTGAAGGAAACGACAAACAATATTTTTCTTTTTAAGGATACAATACTGCTTAATTTAAATATGAAAGAGAAAATAAATAGGTAAATGGAAATTGCCAGTTCCCTAGCCATTTTGCACTTTGAAAAGATCTTTTTTGATTTTTGTAGTTGAAATCCCAACTGTGCGTGGTAAATAGATTACTTCACAGTAGTCCATTAAAAAATCGAATTTGCCTTTCCAATCATCGCCCATTACAAAGATATCGATATCATTCTCTACTACGTCTTGAATTTTTTGTTCCCAGTTGTTTTCTGGAATCACCTTATCGACGTATCTGATAGATTCTAATATCATTTTTCTATTATCATAGCTATGATAAGCTTGTTTGTTTTTTAATTTATTAAATTCATCAGAAGAAATGGCAACTGTCAAATGATCGCCAAGTTCACTTGCGCGTTTTAGTAAGTTAATATGGCCCCAGTGGAGTAAATCAAAAGTTCCGTATGTGATTACTTTCTTCATATATAACTCCTCCTAAACAGAATTATTACTCGGATATTTAATTTTTGATAACCTTCAAATCTCTTATATAATCAATCTATCATATGTTTTAAACGAAAGTCTTACAAACTCTTTACAGACATTTAATCATTTATTTACAAAAGTATAGTATACTCTAATTACAAATTGTTAAGATCACTTTTGTCGAAAAATGTATAAAATATGAGCACGCTTATTCCATTTTAAAGTATATAGCAGGGGAATTCAAGCTGTATTGCTGGTTGAATTGGTATATTTTATATAAGTACCCTTTGATTTAACAAAATAACTTTCTGAGCATTCCAAAGGCTTTTTTGGGATGCTTTTTGTGCTTATTATGGCTATATATAGGAAACGATAAGGTTAAATCCGTTTCAAAATAGGCTTTTATTGCTTTAGTTGTAGAAATACATAAAAAGTTTTATCATTAGGATATTGCAAAAATACCTCAATACAGAATTGAATGGTGATTAAAATATGTACTTTAAAAACGTATTTAAACGTAATAAGAATAAACGCCCATTAAAAGAAAAAATAACAATTCATCAGCAAGAAGAAAAACTTGTTATTGAAGGCTCTTTATCACTTGATTACTACAAAGTAAAAGAGCTATGGCTGAAGTCAAGGCAAACGGAAAAGGAATTTAAAGTTTCTTTGAATTCTTCTGAGGGAAATATTTTTAAATTTAATGCTAATTTGGAGCATTTAATTTCTTTAATCAACGAGTGTCAGGATGAAAACTTCGATTGGTTTCTTAAGATTAATGTTCCTGTCAGTGAATTAAGTGAAGCTGCAGCTGATAAGTTAAGGGAGAAAGCTGACTTTATTAATGAAGGCGATATTGAGAAAGCAGAATATTTAATAAGGCTGGGCCGTTTTAAAACAACTGATATCAAAGGAATTCAATCAGTCAATGCAGGCGGACATACCGGAATTTGCTATCTGACGGATAAGGGGAATCTTTCACTTCTATTAGATAAGGTTCCTGCTTTAAAGGCAAAATTGCAAATTGATAAGATTAAAGGAACGAAGAAAAGCTTAAAAGTTGAAGGAAAGTTATTTTCTAAGGGCTCAGAAATTTTAAACGGTACAGTCATCCTGAAAGGAAGAAACCATGAGAAAGAGATTGAACTTCCTTTATCCTTTCAACTAAATAAAGAAGAAACGGAAGCAAAATATGGCTTGCATCGTTATTTCTATTCGTTCTTAGTAAATTTTGAAGATCATATAGTGCTTCAGAACATTAAAGAAGACGTATATGACCTGTTTTTAAAGCTGGATTTTCACGATCAGCCTGAAGAAACCTATTTAAGAGTAGGGAGACCGGCATTTAGAGCAAGGCACTTCTTAAAAGAATGTTATGCTTTTCTTGAAAATAAGGCTTATATCATTACTCCTTATTATACCTTTAAGGCTTCGAACTTATCTTTGGAGATTTTTGAATTTAATAAGAGCACATTTGAGTATTTACAGCGAAAATTAAGGTTTTCCTGGCTTTACAATGTACTCGGAAAGACTAAAGATATCTGGCTGATTGGAGAACGTCCATATAAAGCACAGGACACTGGATATCATTTCTTCAAGTATATGAGGAAAACACATCCGGACAAAAACGTGTATTATGTGATTGAAGAAGATTCACCTGAGCGCAGAAATGTGGAGCCGCTGGGGAATGTTCTCATTTTTAAATCCGAGGAGCATATCCTGAAAAGTCTAATGGCGAGCCGGATTATCGGTTCCCATCATCCTGACTATCTATACCCGGTTCGAACAAGAAGGTTTAAGAAAGCTGTCAGCGGGATCAAGGTTTTCCTTCAGCATGGGGTCATGGGTACCAAAAATATGATTGCCAATTATGGAAAGAAGGCACCTGGTTTTAAAACAGATCTGTTCCTTGTCAGCTCTAAGTTTGAAAAAGAAATGATTGTGAACGACTTTGGTTACGATAAAGATGAAGTGATGATAACAGGTTTGTCCAGATTTGACCGGCTATTTGATCAGGATGTGGAGTTAAAAAGACAGATATTGATTATTCCAACCTGGAGAGATTGGATTGTAACAGAGGCAGATTTCCTGGAAAGTGAATACTTTCAGAGATACAGGGAGCTTGTATATAATCCTGAGCTCCATGCGTTAAAAGAAGAGTTTAACCTGGATATTGTTTTATGCCTCCATCCTAACATGCAAAGATTTACTTCGTTTTTCCAGGATGCCCCTGTTAAAGTAATCAATCAGGGGGAAGTGGACGTGCAGCACCTGCTGAAAGAAAGTGCACTGATGGTGACCGATTATTCAAGTGTTGCTTTTGATTTTAGTTTCCTATATAAACCTGTTTTATATTATCAGTTTGACAGGAATCGTTTTATTGGGAAAAGACCATCACATCTCGATTTGGATAATGATTTGCCTGGTGACATCTTTGATGATCCGCATCAGCTGATTTCAAAAATCAGAGATTATACCAAGAATAACTTTAAGGCATCAGAAGAAAACAAAAGAAAAGCAGATAAATTTTTGATGTACAGGGATCAAAAATCTTCTGAAAGAATTTACACTGCGGTCAGAGATTTTAAAGTTAAAAAGAATGTTATCCAAAAAATTTCAGAAATTGATATTCTAATTAGCTTTTTTAATCGCTTTAGAAGAAGTAAATATTATTTTCCAGCCATGAAAGCTTTTTATTATCTTGCAAGAATTATCTTACCTGTTGATAATAGGCTGATTTTATTTGAAAGCGGAGTAGGAAAGCAGTATGCGGACAGCCCGCGAAACATTTATGAAGAAATTGTGGAAAGAGGCTTGGATTATAAGAAGGTTTGGGTAATAAATAAAAACATCCGCTTTAATGACCCTGGCACTATTAAAGTTAAAAGGCTGAGCCCGCAATATTATTATTATTTGGCCAGAGCAGGTTTTTGGATTAACAATCAAAACTTTCCTACCTATATTAACAAGAGAAAAGGAACAACTTATATTCAGACCTGGCATGGTACACCCTTAAAGAAAATGCTATTTGATATTGAAACTATCCAGGGAAGAGATGAAACTTACCTGGAACGTGTCCATAGTGCCACAAAGAACTGGGACTATTTGATTTCTCCCAGTAAATATGCAACTAATGCTTTTAGGAGTGCTTTCCGGTATAATGGGGAAATGCTTGAAGTCGGTTACCCAAGAAATGACTTGTTTTATCAATCAGGCCAGCAGGAATTGGCAGATCGGATTAGAAAACAGCTAAAATTACCTGCAGATAAAAAAATCATACTATATGCTCCTACATTTAGGGATAACGAAACAAAGGGAAAGAATAAATTTCAGTTCAGCTTAAATATGGATTTGTATCAGCTTAAAGAAGAACTGGGCAATGAATATATCCTGCTAATGCGAATGCATGTCGTTATAAGCAATAAATTAAGTATTCCAGATGATCTTAAGGATTTTGTTTATAATGTATCAAGCTATCCGGACATCCAGGAACTTTACCTTATCAGCGATCTTTTAATGACTGACTATTCTTCCGTTATGTTTGATTTTGCCAATACCGGAAAACCGTTATTGTTCTTCACATATGACCTTGAACAATATAAAAATGACATTCGCGGCTTTTATATGGATTTTGAAGAAGAAGCTCCAGGTCCATTCCTATTTAATACGGATGATATAACAAATGCTATGAAAAATATTCATCTTGTTAAAGAGGAATATAAACCTAAATATTCTGCTTTTAGGGATAAGTATTGTCCGCTTGAAGACGGGAATGCTTCCAAAAGAGTTGTTGACCGTTTCTTTAATTAATGTAAATACGGAAATTAGGGAGAAGGTAATCACTAAACAATGCTAAAGAACATGTTGATAAATTTAAAGAGGCTAAATTTCACTAAAAAGGCGTATGAACTATTGTTCAGGCTGATAGGGAAATTTCCGCCAAACCAGAGAATTATAGTATTTGAAAGCTTTTTAGGAAAACAATATAGCTGTAATCCGAGAGCTGTATACGAGTTTTTAAAAGAAAACCGTCCGGAATATGATATGTATTGGAGTGTAGATCCCAGATATTCTTCATCTTTTGAGGACAAGGGGGTAAGGATTCTTCACAGGTTTTCTCTGAAATGGCTGTTTGTAATGGCCCGGGCAAAGTATTGGGTGTTTAATAGCAGGATGCCAGGCTGGATACCGAAACCAAAGCATACTGTTTATGTTCAGACCTGGCATGGGACACCTCTGAAGAAATTAGCTGCTGATATGGAAGAAGTCCATATGCCGGGAACTACAACTGAAAAGTACAAGGAAAACTTCCTTCAGGAATCATCGAGGTGGGATTATCTTGTTTCACCCAACCGCTATTCATCAGATATCTTCCGGAGTGCATTTGATTTTCAGAAGACCATGATTGAGTCAGGTTATCCGAGGAATGATTTTTTATACAATTGCAATAATAAAGTGACGATTGAGAGTATAAAGAGGAAATTATCAATTCCTGCTGGAAAAAAAGTCATTTTATATGCTCCAACCTGGAGAGACAATGAGTTTTATCAAGTCGGTAAATATAAATTTAATTTGAAGCTGAATTTGGACTTGATGAGGAAAAAGCTGGGCAATGAATATATCGTACTGCTAAGGATGCACTATTTAATTGCAGAAAATATGGATTTGTCCTTATACAATGGATTCGCATATAATTTATCTGACCATGAAGATATTCGTGAGCTATATCTTATTTCAGATCTTCTGATAACAGATTATTCATCCGTTTTCTTCGACTATGCAAATTTGAGGCGGCCAATGATTTTTTACGTATATGATATTGAAGAATATCGGGATAAACTTAGGGGCTTTTATTTTGATTTTGAGAATTCTGCTCCTGGCCCCCTTGTTAAGACTACGGAACAATGCATCTCTGAGATATTAAAATTAGAGCAGAGCGATTATAAGCTTCCGGATAACTTTGAAGAGTTTTACAGTAAATTCTGTTATCTGGAATCAGGAGATTCCAGCAAAAGAGTTGTTGAGAAAGTCTTCAATTAGATGCTGGAATTAAATAGAATTTTTTCATTCTGTAATTTAGTGTATAATCTAATACGTTAAGTAAGAAAGCTGACTAGGAAGGTACTTTTTTATGAAATCTGCAATTAAAGTTCTTAAAGAACAAATTGAAAGTTTTTATTTAGTTAGAAGGCTTTCGCTCTATGAATTAAAAAGTCAAAACAATAATAATTACCTGGGGCTATTCTGGGAAATACTAAATCCGGGAATCCAAATTGCGATTTATTGGTTCGTATTTGGATTCATTATCAGGGGAGGCCGGGAGGCAGCAAATGGTGTTCCGTTTTTTCCTTGGCTCCTTTCAGGAATTATATTATGGTTTTTCATTCAGCCCTCTATTGTACAAGGGTCAAAATCAATCTATTCAAGAATCCGCATGATCTCTAAGATGAGCTTTCCGTTAAGTGTTATACCAACATACGTAATATTTTCAAAGTTGTATCCACATATATTTCTTCTTGGATTTACAATTGTGGTTTTGCAGTTTATGGGATTCCCGGTTAGCATTTATTATCTTCAGCTGCCATACTTCCTATTTGCAACTGTAGCCTTGCTGGTATCCATTTCCCTGGTTACATCCACGCTGGCAACTATTGTTAGGGATGTCCAGATGGTTGTTCAATCACTGATGAGAATGCTATTGTATTTGACACCTATCCTTTGGGTCTCAATGAGCTTGCCTAGTCCTATAAAGACAATAATGAAATTGAACCCATTATATTACTTAGTTGAAGGTTACCGTGCTGCATTGCTTGGGCAAGAGTGGTATATTATTACAGAATATCAGCTGACGATCTATTTCTGGGCTGTAGTAATTTTTCTTTATATCCTGGGATCATCCATTCATGTTAAATTCAGAAGGCATTTTGTCGACTTTTTATAAAATGGAAGTGTTATAAATGGCCAAATCCGTAATTGTTAATAATGTGACAAAAAAATACAAACTATACAATAAAAACTCTGAAAAGCTGCTGGATATTCTTTTGCCTAAAAGTTATGGCGAAGATTTTTATGCTTTAAGGAATGTTTCTTTTGAAGCAGAAGAAGGGGACGTTATCGGTTTTGTCGGAATTAATGGTTCCGGGAAATCGACTCTTTCGAATATAATCGCAGGCATTATTCCTGAAACTTCCGGCTCGGTGGAGGTAAAAGGTCAAACTGCTTTAATTGCTGTTGCCTCAGGCCTGAATAATGAGCTATCAGGCCGTGAGAATATAGAATTGAAATTGCTGATGCTTGGATTTAATAAAAATGAAATAAAGAAACTGGAGCCTGAGATTATTGAGTTCTCTGAGCTGGGTAAATTTATAGACCAGCCTGTAAAGTCGTATTCGAGCGGTATGAAGTCCCGTCTCGGTTTTTCTATCTCTGTAAATATTGATCCGGATGTTTTAATCATAGACGAAGCTCTATCTGTTGGGGATAAGGCATTCGCTGAAAAGTCTCTTGCCAAGATGAAAGAATTCAAAGCCAGAGGGAAAACCATGTTTTTTGTCAGCCACTCTATCGGTCAAATGAAACAATTTTGCGAAAAGGCAGTATGGCTTGAGTTTGGAGAATTAAAGATGTACGGTGATGTTAAGGAAGTCATACCTGCCTATGAAAAATTTCTAAAAGATTATAAGGCCATGACAAAAGAAGAGCAAAAGAAGTTTAGACAGAATGCATTATCCAAACAAAGTGTACCTGCTGCTGTATCTGCAAACTAAAAAGACTGCTGCCGAATTGGGCAGCAGTCTTTTTAGTTCGCTTATGCTTAAAAATGCACTTTCGATGCTTAAATGGGTAAAATCCGCTAACACGTCTGTATTTTATTACATAATATAATAGAAAAATATTTAATAGTAAAATAACTTTTAAGAAATTAAGGTTTAATGTAAACTAGAAACTATGATGAAAAATATTGGAAATTATGCGGAAGGAAGGAAAAGATGGAAAGGAAAATAATCGCATCAGTGCTTAGCTTTGTACTCTTATTTACAGGGGTGGCTCCTGCGGTACAGGCTGAAACAGTTAATAACGTGGATCAGAATAACGAAGTCGATCCTCAAGCAGGAACAGAAGGTACTGAGAGTTCTGCTAATGAGCCTGCTGCTTCTGATTCTGAACAAAATGTCCCAGCCGAGAATGCTGGTGAAGAATTAGTTGAAGAAGATGGCATTGAAGAAAAAGGCTTAGGAGAGGAACAGAAAGAAGAGGAAGAAGAGAAAGAGGAGAATGTTCCCGCTAATCAAGAGGAGGAGCCTAATACAGATTCAACTCTTGAAGGGGAAAGTGAATCTCAAGATGAAAATTCTTCACCTTCATCCCAGCAGGCTGTTTCCAAAAGCCTGTCAGATAATATTGTAGAAGAGGGAAATATTAAGTATTATCTGAACAGCAGCAGCGAAATAATCTATGCCGAAGTATTTGATAATGGCAAGCTGGTTAGTATCCAGGAGTATTATCCAAAAACCCTTGTTAAAGATGCAGAGGCAAATATCAAGACGATATTTTATATTTCTGCCGATAATTTTATTGAATACGCAAAAGAAAATGCACAAGGCACTCAGGACACAATTGGTTTTATTGAATACTTTCCGAGCACTGTTTTTGGAAATCATGTAAACCGTGTAAAGCAGGAATATAACGTGAAGGCGGATTACATAGTTGAAGCTGCAGAAAGAGACGAATCAGGACAAATTATCCGTCACTATGAATATTATCCGCAGACGAATTATGAGAATAAAAACAATAGAGTTAAATATATCTTTGAACTGGATCCTAACGGTAACGTGACAGAGGCTGCGGAATTAACAGAGGAAAATCAGAAAGTTCAGCAAAGATTTCAGTATTATCCTAATAGCCAGTTTGGTGATCACGGATTTAATATCCAATATGTTTTTGCCATTGACGGCGAAGGGTTTATTACTAAGGCCACTAAGCGTGAAAAAGGCACAAAGAGAATTATTTCCTGGTATGAATATTACCCGAACACTGAGTATGGCAATCATGGAGATAGCATTCTCTATATCTTTGACCTGAATAGTGCAGGTTTCATAGAAAAAGCCAGTAAACGTCAAAAAGGAACCAAAAAAATTACAGCGAGATACAATTATTACCCTAAAACCAGATATGGCAATCATGGCAGCAATATCTTATATGTCTTTAACTTTAATAATGAAGGCTATGTAACACAAGCCAGCAAAAGGCAAAAGGGAACAAAGCAAATCACTTCCAGATATGAATATTATCCAAAGACGGTTTATGGAACACACGGGAAGAATATTAAATATATTTATAACTTGAACCGCTCCGGACATGTAATCAAGGCAACCCAAAGAGAAAAGGGCACACAGAGAATCCTGACGTGGTATCAGTACTACAGCAGTACGCCTTTTTATTCAAGAGGAAACAATATTGAATATATCTTTAATTTGAATAAAAACGGATATGTATATCAGTCATCTAAAAGAGCTAAGAATTCAAAAAGGGTTGTGGCCCGTTACTCATATTATGATAAAGCAATTTATGGCAAACAGGGTCCAAAGGTTAAATATATTTATAATTATGATGGTTCGGGATATATGACTAGTTCATTAACTCGTCAGGAGAATTCTTTCAATGTTTTAAAAGCTTATGAATACTATCCAAAAACTACTGCAGCTAATCGGGCTAAAAATATTAAATACTACTTTAATATTACAAGCAGCGGGATCATAAGAACAGCTAATCTTAGAGAACAAGGGACACAGAAAAACCTTGGATTATACAGCTTCCGTGCAGGAACAAGATATGGAACTCATTGGAGCAAGCTTGAGAGCATGAGCCTCAATGTTCCTAAAATTATGCAAAATCCGGGCATGCCTTGGGGCTGTTCAGTAGTATCGTTAACACAGGCTTTGAACTTTAAAGGGTATAATTTGGATAAAACATATATGGGCAAAACGATGACCTATGCCAGTAACCCATATAAGGGATATGTTGGTTCACCTTTCAGGAGCCAGCAGGGAGATCCTAACCTGATTTACCCGGAAGGATTAATTGCCCAGGCGAAAAAATACAGACCTGATAGCGAAGTCATTAATGGTATCAGTGAATCCCGGATCAAATCTGAACTCCGTCAGGGAAATCCTGTTCTGGTATGGGTCGTGCACAAATTCAGGCCGCTCAGATGGAAATGGTACTATTCAGGGGCGAATCGTCTTTATGCTCCGGTAGAGTATCATGTCATTGCTTTGACAGGTTATAATGAGTCTACAAACCAATACTTATTTGTGGATACTGTAGGCAGCCAAAGGGTGAGTTCAGTAAGCGAAGGTAAATTTAATTTAGTTTTTGATTCATTTGATAGAAGATCGATAGTGGTAAGATAATATAACAAACCTCCGGAATCTTCCGGAGGTTTTTATCATGCTATGCGCCGTATAAAAGGAATTCTATGAATGAGCATCGTAGTTAAGAGACTGGAAGCGTATACAGCCAGGAGCATAAATGCCAGATAATACAAAACAGGTGTCGAATTGTGCGATATGCCAGTCATTGCAATAAACTCTTTGCTTCTGTATATATCCAGAAAAATAGGGTGAACGAGATATATACCAAAGCTGTATTTGGCAGTAAGGCTGGTAATTGTACTGCAAGACTGGTTTCCATATTGCTTTATGAAAAGAAAAATAGCGATAGCAACAAATGGAGTTGTGATAGATAAGTATTCATAAAACACTTGATTTAAAGAGCCTTGTCTGCTGCTGACTAACCATGTTCCTAATATAGTAGCCAGCAAGGAAATAATGCCTGCTGAATATATGAATAAAGATATCTTTTTGGATATTGCAGTATTTGCTGCATAATAACCTAACAAAAAATAGCTGCCATAACCCAAAAATAACTCGAAACCGCCAGCTGGCTTTAGATTAAATAAGAAAGCTATTGTTGTGAAAATGGCACTGATTAAAAATGAAATAGCGATTATGTATCGAATATCCGTTTTTTTTGAGTGAACCAATGCTTTAAATAGCGGCATGGCGAGATATAAGCCCAGGATGGTGTATAAATACCATAAGTGATATTTTATGCTGCCTTCAAAAAAACGAATTAGAAACTCTTTAGTGGAAAAGGCATCGATATCATAGCGAAACATCCAAACAAAATAGATAAAAGACCAAAATAAAAAAGGCCAGGCAATTTTGGTTACTCTTTTTTTAATCACAAGTGATTGGGACTCTTTTCTTCCCAAGAGGAGCATGCCGCTCAGCATGATGAAAATGGGAACAGACCATCGGCTGCTGCTATTAAAAATATTTCCGATCCACCAATTATATGTGCCTACATCCTGTGTGACAAGGCGTGCGGAAATATGTATTAAGAGCACGCCTATTATAGCTATGGCTCTGAGTTTTGTTGCGTAAAAAATCAATTTAAATCTCCTTTAAAACGTCTTAAGTGTAATATAACCAAGGTTGTGAAAGTTATGACATAAGGCCAAGTGTTATTATTCTTTTGCTTTGATTGATAACCCTAAATTGTTTGCTATGGTGGTATAGAATTTGATCGTTCTGTCTTTATAGGATATCTGGTTGCTCAATATTCTCTTTATGTTTATGATTTGGTATTCGTTGTATCTTATAAAAATAGTAAATAGAGAGTCCGTTAATTTATCCAGAGAATTAAGTTCTACTTTAAAATACCCTAGATTATTATCTTTCCATTCAAAATCAACAAGTATTTCATTATTTATCCGATTGCGGTCACGTACTAAAATCGAATTAATTTGGCTGATATCTCTTCCATATACCTCTACATCCTGATAATAAATATTATCAATGATATAAGAATCTAATGCTCTTGCCAGCATCGGAATTTCAATATGTTTTTTTTCATCATGTAAAAATGGGACCTCATAGTAAGGCAAATTGTTAATCACAGCATATTTTTTGTTTTTATCTTTCTTTAGCCAGGTAAAAAGTTTAATAAAATCTTCGGTGCGCTGTTCCATATATAAATTGACAGCTTCCTTATACAAAGGTGTATGAAATGAATCCCTGAAATCATATCGAAGGTTTTTTGCCGTTTCTATAGCATCATCTAAAATAGCAAAAAAATCATGTTTTTCTTTTGAATTTACGAAAAGCATACTGTCAAATGTTCTGACGATATCATATTCATAGATCCTATTTAGTGCAACTTTTTCATAGTCAGCAGGTAAATTCTTTGACTTAATATACTCTATTACTTTTAAATCGGATCTTCTCTTGTCCAGTACATTTGTTTCTCTAGTTAGAGAGCCGGTATTCTCATCTGTCCGGTTAGCGTAGTAGATTGGTTTAGCAGTTGTTGAGACAGCCTTGGCATTAAATAGTACATCAAAGAAAAATAATTTATCTTCAGCAAAAACCATTTCGGGAAAACCAATATCATTTTCTTTAATCAGGGAAAGTCTAACCATTCTTGCGGTAGGTCCCATATGGTAAAAGAAGTGAGGAACGTCAAATGGAGATATGCTCCTTCTTTCCTTTATGGAAGCAAATTCCCCAATTATGCTTTGTGAAGCAGACTGAACTTTAATGGTTTTACCAACTGCATAGTCATCATTCGTATCATCAAGTATATTACACAGCTCTTGCAGTCCCCCGGGAGCCAGCCAGTCATCTGCATCTAAAAAAGTGATATATGCACTATCGGCCAATTCTATTCCTACATTTCTTGGTGTGCCTGGAGATCCAGTATTTTCATGCAGTGAAACTAAACATATATTTTTGTGCTTTGCCGCATATTCCGACACGATTCTTCGTGTATTATCTGAGGAGTGGTCATCTACTATTATAAATTGGATTTGGTCAAAGCCCAGCGTCTGATTTATAACAGAATCGATTGTTCTGCTAATAAACTTTTCAGCATTAAAAGCTGCAGTAACTACAGTAACTTTTTTTCGTTTCCCGAAGATTTTATTTTTCAGGCTGTGAGGATGATTTGTTATTTCACAGTTTTTGTGCTGGATTATCTCTCTTGCTTTTTGACGAAATGGAGCATGCATAGTTTTCTCTCCTAAACTTATTATAATAGGTGCCAAATAAATAACAGATTCTGTCGAAATTATAACACAAATGCACATATATAGTTTTAACCCTGCTGTGGATATTTAATCAAGGATAATACCCGAAATCAGACATTTACTTATGTTAAGTAAATGTATAATTTGTAAAAAAACTTACATATTTTTATTGGTATTTTAAAAAAAGGGTAGAGGATTTTGTCGTAATTTGGTAGATTAGTATTCAGATAGAAATGTTGGTAATTAATTATATCTCTAAAAAGGGGAGGTTAAAGATAAGTCTTAAGTACATTCTGTCACTGGTAAATCGGTAAACATTGACCTTAGCCAATTAAGAAAAAGGCGCTCTTTTCCAGCATGTTAAGGACTTAATAAGACATTTGAATAATTATAGATTTATTCATTGATGAGTGAAAACCTTATTTATGTGTTCTTACATGTGAGGCGAAAGCGATTAACATGGGGGATACAATTAGTGAAAAAAGCAGTAAAAACATTTAGTTTCTATTTTCTTATTCTTCTATTATTATTGCAGTCTGCATTCATTAAGCCAGTTGAGGCATTTGCATCAGATATTGAAGAACCTAAAACAGCTGTAGTATTTGCTGAAAAAATAGGCGATGAAGTTGAACTTTATCAAGATAAGTCCATTGAATCAGAGATCGTTATCCTTTTAGAGGATGACACTGAAGTTACGGTTTTAGAAGAAGGATTGGAATTTACTTTTGTAAAGTATGTTGATCCGGAAAGCAGCAGCATCTCGAATGGGTATGTAAAGAGTGCTCAGTTAGTAGATACTCTAGAAGCGGATGAATTCCGAAGCAGCAGGATAAACTCTGAGGAATCTTCTGAAATTATACAGGATGATTCAGACATGGGCCTTCCGATTGATAAAGAAGAAGACAGCAGCGCAGAAGAAGAGGAAACTCTCCCTTCAAAAGAGGAAGATGAGCTATCAGCGGCTGATCAGGCCGATAATACTGAAGATCTGCTCAGTTCTGAACAGTCAGATGCTGGGGATATTAATGCAGCAGAA
Source organism: Bacillus sp. 22-7 (assembly GCF_010628845.1). NCBI lineage: Bacteria > Bacillati > Bacillota > Bacilli > Caryophanales > Bacillaceae > Bacillus > Bacillus sp. 22-7. The sequence goes on from NZ_NJQY01000021.1 coordinate 100,380, forward strand.
GGTGAAGAAGCAGAGCAGGATCCAGTAGCGGAGTCTGAAGAACCAGCCAAGACGGAAGAAGAGGAAGAACCTGTCATTAAAGCTGATATAGTATCCTCTTCGAAAACCATGACATTAATGAGCACAGCATCAATAAGTCTTCAGGGAATTGGGTTAGCTAATCCAACTCATGTTTATAAGCAGGCATCCGCCGGCTCTGGCATTCTTAAAAGCTATGATCAGGGAACGCTGCTAAAATATGAGACTTATACAGCAGAATGGCATCGGGCAACCGTTTATATCAATGGTAAAGCGACAGTTGGTTACATTAAAGTATCTGATGTTGAAAATATACAAACTAAACGTGACCTTACTGGAGTAGGTGTGAAATCACCTGTTAATGTTTACTCAAAAGCATCACGCAGCTCTGCCGTTCTAAAATCTTACCCTCTGGGCAGTGTTTTGAAGTTCAGAACATTAACTTCAGATTGGTATGAGGCAACGGTATATATTAATGGTACTGCAACAATTGGTTATATAAATAGAACTGATGTGGAGCAAACAGCAGCACGTATAGATTTACATGGTATCGCTTTACAACAGCCGACTAACGTTTATTCTAGAGCTGATTCAACTTCCGGTGTCCTAAAAAGTTACTCTGCCGGCTCAGTTTTAAAGTATTCTACCTTAATACCAGGCTGGTACGAAGCAACAGTATATATTAAAGGGAAAGCTGTCAGAGGTTTTATTAAACAATCAGACGTGGAAAATGCTGTTCAGAATCCTGAGACTTATATTGGAGTTGGGACTGCCTCTCCTACAAAAGTTTATCAGCGCCCATCAGCAGAGTCCAGTACCTTAAAGTCATATCCGGATGGAACGGTTTTAAAATACCAATCTTTTATAACTGGATGGTATTCAGCTACTGTATATATTAACGGCAAGAAAACAACTGGCTATATACAAGTGAGCGACGTGGAAAACTCAGTAACCAACCCGGAGCAATTTATAGGTGTCGGGTTAACAGCACCTGCAAAAGTGTATCAAAGCCCTTCTACTGGCTCTAACACTTTAAAGAGCTATGCACAGGGAAGTATTTTAAAATATGAATCCTTTGTTACGGGCTGGTATTCAGCCACTGTTTATATTAATGGGAAGAAGACAACGGGCTATATAAAGGCAAGTGACGTTGAAAATAGTGTGAAGTCTCCTTCTACCCTTACGGTGTGGGGAAGTTCAGACAGGGTGAATGTATATACTTATGCCTCACGAAATGCTTCTATTCTCAAATTCTATACTATTGGAAGTGAGCTTAAGGTACAGACATTTACTTCTTCCTGGCATAAAGCCACGGTTTATGTTAACGGAAAGGCACGTACCGGCTACATCAGTGTTAGCGATGTTAGGAATGAGCCGTCAAATATTGTTTCCTATACTCAGTATGGCCTTACTCTTAGTGAGGCAGTTAATAAGCAATTACAATTAAATCCGCCACCGCAGACAGATCTATATAGTGGTGCTAACGGATTTATTCATAGCAGCCTGGCTGATATTGTGGAAAAAGGTGCTACGACATCGGATGGTGTGAGAATTAGAACTTCTCCAAATCTTGACAATGACAGCAATGTGTACGGAACATATAAAAAAGGAACAACCTTTACTATCCTGGGAACAGTAAAAGGGACCGTTTTCGACGGCAGCGACATCTGGTACAAAATCAATTACGCTAATAAGACACTATATATTCACAGTTCATTGGTTAAGGTTACAGATGTAGCTGTTGTGAAAAGTGCCTCCAATGTAAGAGAATCTGCTACTACAAGCAGTCATAGCTATGGAATTGCATCGGCAGGTTCTGAATATGTACTTGTAAAAAAACTATCCGGTTCTACCGTGAGCGGCAGCAATCAATGGTTTGAGATCCAATATAACGCAGTTTGGAGAAATGCTAAAACAGCAGATTTCCTTAAATATCTTGACCCTGCTCAAAACGATCGTTTTCAGCATCTGCTTCTTGATAAGAGTGTGGGTGTTTCAGCAGTCGAATTAAATAAAGTGCTCGCAGGTAAAGGGATATTAGACGGTAAAGGACAAGACTTTATTGAAGCCGGCAAAACTCATTCTGTAAATGAAATTTATTTAATATCGCATGCTTTATTGGAAACAGGGCATGGAACTTCTACGTTAGCAACTGGTATAGAAGTAGGGAAGAACAGCAACGGAGAACTGACCTTAGTTACAAGCAGCAACAGGTCAAGCTTAACGGATATTAAAGTGACCTATAACATGTTTGGAATTGGGGCGAAAGACATTGATCCTGAAAGATTAGGGGCATTTCATGCTTATAATGCCGGGTGGACTTCTCCAGAAAAGGCAATAACTGGCGGGGCTTCATTTATCTCAAACAGTTATTTTGACAGAGGACAAAATACACTATATAAAATGAGATGGAACCATAAATACACCGACGATAGAGGTTGGTTCCCGCAATATGCAACGGATATGGGATGGGCAGTGAAGCAGGTTCCAAGTCTGAAAAACTTATACGAGAAATTGGACAATCCAATATTGCATTTCGAGATTGTTGAATATAACTAAGTCATTTTATTAGAGCATGGGGAGAGTTACTGCCCCATGCTCATTTTTTTTTCTTAAAGGAACAGAACATATACCCAATCAGGAAACAAAGTCTCCCCATTTGTAAATATTTTTATATTGATATTTCACTCCTGTTAAAATTCGTAAACTTCTTCCTCACTTGTTTACTTCACATTGTTTATCAAATATTCTAGTTAAAGTTACTCCTTGAGAGATAAAAGGTTTGGAGGTTTCATAATTTACTTAAGGGGGAGTATGTTTTTCACTAGATGAATGAAATTCTTTTGTAACCTCGCTGCAATGGAGTATTTGTTAATCTCATCCTTGTCAATAAAATCTATTTGTACAAATTATTGGCCCTTCATCTTTTGTGGTATATTAATGGAGAAAATTTAAGTTGACAAGGAGTTTTCTTATGAAACTAGAACATGTGGACATTTTGGGTGTTCCTTTTGTTCATGCAACCCGCTCTCAATTTGTTGATCAATTGCACCATCATATAAATGCAGAACAAAAAGCCTTTGTGATAACGGCAAATCCTGAAATTGTAATGAAAGCCAATGAAGAACCGTCATATATGAAGGTGGTGGAACAGGCAACCTATGTAACGGCAGATGGGATTGGTGTGGTAAAAGCGGCAAAGCTGTTAAATAAACCGCTGCCTGAGAGAGTGGCAGGCTATGATGTGATGATGGACTTGCTTCATTTAGCCGACCGGCACCAGCACCGTGTGTATCTGCTGGGGGCCAGGCAGGAAACGCTGGAAAAGGCTGAAAAGAATATTGGAAAACAATTTCCTCAGCTGAAAATAGTCGGTTCCCATAATGGGTTTTTTGACTGGAAAAGCAGTCATATTCAGCAGGAAATTGCTGAAAAGCAGCCGGATCTCATTTTTGTGGCACTGGGCGTTCCAAGGCAGGAAAATTGGATCGCTGAAAATATTCACCAATTTGACAAAGGTGTGTTTGTCGGTGTCGGGGGCAGCTTTGATGTCATTGCCGGAACCGTGAAAAGAGCGCCGGAAATCTGGCAAAGGATGAATCTGGAATGGTTTTACAGGCTGTTAAAGCAGCCAAGCCGTTTTGGACGGATGATGGCACTCCCGAGATTCGCTTTCAAGATTTTAGCACAGAAAGCAAGAAGCTAGCATGAAGCAAACGTTTATTAAAAGCACTTTAATCTTATCCATAGCCACGCTGGCATCAAAGGTACTTGGCAGCATTTTTAGAATTCCGCTTCAGAATATTGCCGGAGATGAAGTGCTGGGTATTTTTAGCTTAGTCTATCCTGTCTACATGGTGGCTCTGATTCTTTCAGTTGCCGGAATTCCGATTGCTATTTCCAAATTGATATCTGAAGCCAATGTGCATGGAGATCATGAGAAGGTCCATAAGATATATGTCACTGCAGTGATTTTGGCCTTTTTGTTTGGGCTGACCAGTTTTACGCTTATATATAGCTTTTCTGCACCGATAGCGGCGATTCTGGGCGGCGCAAGCACCCGGCTGGCATTAATTGTTGTTTCGGCCACTCTTCTTGTGGCACCGTATATGGCTGTGTATAGAGGCTACTTTCAAGGCTTTCAGGATATTAGGCCAACAGCCGTTTCGCAGGTGCTGGAGCAATTTATCCGGGTGGCATTTATCCTAATCATTGCTTATGTGCTCGTTGAAAGAAATTATTCCGATGAGGCGGTGTCAGCGGGCATTATGGCTGGCTCCATTTTAGGGGCTGCTGCTTCCGCTGTATATTTGCGGATTTTGTTTGCCCGTTCTTCTTTAAAGCCCATATCAGAAGGGTTTCGCTATACATACAGCGATTTTCTGAAAACAGGAAAAACGATACTCTATATTTCCCTGCCGATCTGTATCGGGGCCATCACGATGGCGCTTTTGAATTTCGTGGATTCTGTGACCATTCCATATAGTCTAAAGAAGGCAGATATTGACCAAAATATTACCTACATGTATGGAATTTACGGGCGGGGACTGTCGCTTGTTCAAATCGCTACTGTATTCTCAAGCTCGATCGTGCTTCCGCTTATCCCTCTATTAACAGAGACGCTGGCGGAAAAGAACCATCAAAAAGCAAGGGGAATCCTGGAAAAAACCCACCGTCTGACGCATCTTGTGTCATGGCCCGCAGCATTTGGGCTGCTGGCATTAAGTATTCCTTTAAATCTGGCTCTTTTTAAAGACTTGGAAGGAAGTGCTGTGCTGGCGGTCATCGGCTTTAGTTCTGTATTTACTTCGTTAACTGTATTGGGTACAGGGATTTTGCAGGGAATCAATCTGGCCAAGCAGGCTGCCTATATCATTGTCTGCGGTGTGGTTCTTAAAGCAGCAGCTAACATCATCCTAGTCGGCCTGTTTGGCCTAATCGGGGCAGCCTATTCGACACTGGCCGTATATGTGGTCATTTTCATTGCCAATACTATTTTTATTAAGAAGGCCGTTCCGTTCACTGTTTGGAAATGGAAGGATTCCGCTGTGGTGATTTCTTCCATTATTATGGGCGGGCTCATTAGTCTTTTGGTTTTTTATGCTGATGTTGAACAGTGGAGCAGAATGAAAGCTTTATTATTTTCCGGATCTGCCGTTATAGCAGGTGCCTTCATCTACTCTATCCTTTTATTTATTACAAGGGGTATTGATAAAACAGAAATCGCCTCTTTGCCTTTATTAAACAAATGGAAGTCAAAAGGAACAAATTAGCATTCGGAGCTTCTCTGAAAGGATGTCGAGATTGAAAAAAGCAGTTCTGGGTTTATTGATTCTTTCTCTTCTTTTAGCGCTGCCTGGCCTTATGCAAAGGCACCAGGCTGAATGGAATAATCGGAATTATGAAACGATTATTCCGTTTCAGGATATTCAATCACTGGTGTCTATGGATCCCAGTCTGCAATTGGAGGATGTATTGCAGGATTTGAAAAGTGCTGGGCTGCATGCTGTCAGTATACAGCCTGAAACTTTAAATAGCCTGGAGGACAGAGGGGATATTAACGTCCTGACCGGCGGGCGAATCCGGGAAATGTCTATCCTGAATAGTGAATTGGAAGATGCAGCTGACCGGGTTTCTAATGAAGGAGCTTATATACATATCCAAAATGAAAACGAGCTGACAGGCAGGCTTAGGGATGTTTTTCAGACAGAAGAAACAGTCAGAATTTCCAAGAAGGATTTCATTCACTTTCCTGCACTGAACAGTGCCCAATTCAATGAAACACCTATTGGCTATACGGAAGAAATTATAGATGAAATTAAGAGAGCAGATCTTTCAGTCGTTTTTAGAATGCCTAATTCTTTGAATGAAAAAAATCCATATGTATTTAACCAGCTGCTTGATCTTTCAGATGAGAAATCAAATCGCCTTTTGTTTTCCGGTGATGAAGTCATCGGCTATCCGGATGCAGAAAAGATCAAAAGCTTTGCACAAAAACTTAAAGATGAGAATATAGCCGTTTATGCCATTGAATTTGCCGATCAGCTTGGAATCGGTACGATGGCCAGAGCGATAGATTTTGATATAATCCGGCTGCACAGCATTGACTTGAATAAAGTCCCAAGCATGGAGGAAGGCGTGGATAGGGCTGTTCGGGCCGTAAAGGAAAGGAATATCCGCTCCCTGTTCATTAGAGTGGAGGAGGGGGCAGACCCTGGGGAAGCACTTTTGAACACTGAAGAGTTTATTCAGGCGATAAATAGCCAAATGCCAGTCCATTATAAACCTGGTAAAGCCCAAATGTTTGATCAAATATTTGTACCTTTCTGGAGTCAATTGTCTGCTTTAATGGCTGCTGTCCTTTTCATTTCACTTGCTGTACAAGCGATTTTTTCCAGGCGGGCTTTATTCTATGCATCGCTTGCAGGCACTTTTTTGATTGCAGCAGCAGCCTTTTTGCTGAAGGCCCAGATCCTGCTGCAGGGGCTTGCTTTACTGGTTGCCGTTATTACGCCAATTTTTGCTGTCATCCCTATTAGAAATAGAAAAGGGATATTCCTGCCATATGGCCGGGCGGCTCTAATCAGCTTTGCGGGCATTATCATTATTACTTCGCTTTTGAATGGAAATGAGTATTTGGTAAAGATTGAAGCGTTCCGCGGGGTTAAGCTGACCTACATCGTTCCAATCCTATTTGTCATGATTTATGCGCTTTTACGGGACCTCAAGGGCATTCTGAACATGAAGGTTCAGTATTGGCATTTAGCTGTTATAGGTTTAATAGGCATTATCGGCTTGTACTATATAAGCCGGACAGGAAATGCGGGGAGCGTATCCTCCATTGAGCTGGCTTTTCGCCAATGGCTGGAAGAGGTGTTGTATGTAAGGCCGAGAACGAAGGAATTCCTGATTGGCTTCCCGTTCTTTGTACTTGCGCTGTACATCTATCCGCTAAATCAAAAGATTGGCTTGTATTTGCTTATTCCGGGTGTAATCGGGTATTTATCTATTGTTAACACCTTTACCCATTTGCATATACCTCTCTATATTTCACTTCTGAGGACTTTTTACAGCCTTGCATTAGGGTTAGTGATCGGCCTGATATTTATCTTTTTATATAAACAGGGCCGGTCCATTTACGAGAAGAAATGGAAACTGAGGTGTTAATCAATGAAGGTAGTTCTTTCAGGTTATTATGGTTTCGATAATGTAGGGGATGAGGCGATTCTTTATTCGATCATCCAGGCTTTACGGGATAATGAACCAGGAATTGAAATAACTGTACTATCGAATAACCCGCCATTTACAGAGAAAACGTACGATGTCAAGGCAGTGGACCGCTGGAGCATGTTAGCAGTATGCAAAGCCTTAATTGCTTCTGACGGCTTGATAAGCGGAGGGGGCAGTCTGCTGCAGGATGAGACGAAACTTAGGTCAATTCCTTATTACACAGGCGTGATTCAATTTGCTAACCTTATCAGAAAACCGGTATTTATCTATGCACAAGGAATTGGTCCGCTGCACCATCCTTTCAGCAGGGCTGTTGTAAAGAAAGTATTAAGAAAAACGGAGATAACAGTACGCGACCAGGCATCCAAGAAACTGCTCGAAAGAATAGGAGTCCAAAATCCAATTAAAATTGTGCCCGATCCTGTATTAGGGCTTAAGCTTGCAGAGCAAATCAGCACCTGGTGGGAGAAGCAGGCCTTTACAGGTTCTGTTGTTACGGTATCCGTCAGAGATTGGCCGTCTTCGGCAGACTATAAACACAAGCTGGCAGAGGCTTTAGATAAGATTGCACAGGAAGGAAAGCAGATTGTTTTTGTTCCTATGCACGGTAAACACGATGAAAAAGCTTCTAAAGAAACGGCTGAAAAAATGAAGGAGAAAAGCTATATTGCTCCTTATGATGCCTCCATTGAAGAAAAAATAGCCATCATCGGAAAGTCAGATCTGCTGGTTGGAATGAGGCTGCATGCCCTGATCTTTTCTTCAATCACCTATACTCCTTTCATTGCTATCTCTTATGATCCGAAAATTGAAGCATTTGCTGAGATTGCCGGCCAGCCTGTAGCAGGACATGTGATGGACGAAAGCTGGAATGGATCATCTCTATCACAAGCGATAAGAGCCGCTTTGCAAAACAAAGGTGCGGAATCTGCTCATCTTGAGGAAACAATCGGGCACCTTCAGCGGGAAGCTGGCAGTACGGCTCAAAAAGCTATTCAATATTTCGAAAAGGAGGTGAGGGGGAATAAAATTGGTGAGGGGTCACTGAAAAAACGCTAAAAGCATGTAACTATTATGGCGCCTTGAACGTCTTATTAAAGGAATGCATAGTTCATGTCGAAATAAGGAATCAGGATGAAGGGAATTTTCGAAAAAATTGTAAGTATGCCTGGAAGCCAAGTCAAAATAAAAAAGCTATTTGATGCAGATGTATGATATAATTAGGCTCGGTATATACATACATTTGTTAGGAAAAATATGCCTGATTCCGAAAGTGAAATGGGGGCATTATACTCATAAGGAGGGTCTTTATGTTTTACTTGACCTTAGTATTATGTTTTTTATGCTCTGTTATTATGACCCCTTTTGTAAAAAAATTGGCGTTGAAAATAGGAGCTACAGATCGGCCTAACCATAGAAAAGTTCATCAAAAAGTAATGCCCCGATTAGGCGGGCTTGCGATATATATCAGTTTTTTGCTTGGAATGCTCATTTTTCAGCCTGACAAGGAGTACCATATTCCCATTCTGGCGGGCAGTTTGCTGATTGTTATTCTTGGTGCATTGGATGATAAGTATGAGCTTTCTGCGAGAATTAAGCTGCTTGTACAGATTGCAGCTGCCTTAATTGTTGTTTTGTGGGGAGGAGTGGATGTTAATTCCATCAATACTCCTTTTGGCGGGGAAATTGAATTTGGTTATTTTGCCATTCCGATTACAGTCCTGTGGATTGTCGGTGTGACGAACGCAATCAACCTGATTGATGGTTTAGATGGTTTGGCGGCAGGGGTATCATCGATTGCGCTGATCACCATATCAAGTATGGCGATCATCATGGGGAATACCTATGTTATCGCTGTTTCAACCCTTGTATTGGTTAGTACACTGGGCTTTCTCTTCTACAACTTTCACCCGGCAAAGATATTCATGGGTGATACCGGAGCTCTTTTTTTAGGGTATATCATTGGTGTGCTGTCCCTATTGGGCTTCAAGAATGTCACAGTGATTTCGTTTATCATCCCGATTCTGATTTTGGGTGTGCCGCTATCAGATACATTTTTTGCGATCATCAGACGAATTGTGAATAAAAAGCCTTTATCGGCACCAGATAAATCTCACCTGCATCACTGTTTATTGAACTTAGGATTTACACACAGGCAAACGGTATTGATGATTTATGCGATTTCAGTTTTCTTCGGCCTTGCAGCGATCATCTTTTCTCAGGCAAAAGTGTGGGGGGCCCTATTATTCATCACGGTCATCGCGCTTTTAATTGAGTTATTTGCGGAAGTGATTGGATTAGTGGGTAAGGATTATCAGCCGCTGTTAAAAAGGCTGAAAAGCAGAGTTGCTTCCTCTGCCAAAAATAGATAAAGATATATAAGCAGCCTTATTAGGTTGCTTATTTTTATGCTTGTGCAAATGGACTTATGTAAAAAAATCTGAAAATTTTCTTAACATTTACATAATATTCGCTTAACAAATCCATGTTATTTTTTATATAAAGGAACTTAAGGAGTGATAACATGGTCAAGAAAATGAAGATTAGTTGGCATCAGTTTTGGTTTTTGACTTATAACACGATCCTATGCTCGGCCTCTACATCACCTTATAATTCCAGTCTTTTTAAAAAATCAAAATATCATCAATTAAAACTGATACAGCATTTATAGGCTGTATTTTTTTGTCCCCAGGATAAATCACAAAGAAACCTCTCAACTCTTACTGGAGTTGAGAGGTTTTTGCATTTTTAATATTCACTTTCGGCCTGATAGTCTGTCTGACTATCACTCTGTAATTGATTTTCATCATCATCCATTGAATTTTGTCCGAATTCTGTATCGCTCAGATCTAAATGGGTTTTTAACTCGGTCTGGATTTCTGCCAGGCTGGTCTGATCTAATTCATAATAATAAACGCGATTTCCGTTGCTGTTCGGCAGGTACATATCCTGTCCGGCGATATTCAATGATTGGATGTTTATCGAAGATCCTTCAGTGGCATAGTTCAGGAATGCCTTCATCTGATCAAAGGTTAAATCAGTCTCCATATTCTTTCCAACTGCTTCTATAACATTAGCATACTTTGAAATAGAGCCAACTGAAACAGCTCTGTTTACAATGGCTTTCAGGATTTCCTGCTGTCTTTCGCCGCGCTGGATATCGCTATCCTTTTTTCTGGTACGGGCCAATGCCAGTGCTTCTTCACCATTTAATAATTGGTATCCTGGCTCTAAACTTATGGCATTAGGTGTATCATTTGAGTCCTGCTCTGAAAAAGCGTAAGGAACATCTACTTTAATACCATCTAAAGCTTCCACTATATCGATGAACGCATTGAAGTTCACTTTCACATAAAAGTCGACTGGAATATCAAGCATCTCTTCCACGGTTTCAATGGTGGTTGCAGGACCGCCATTCGCATGGGCATGAGTAATTTTATCCTGGTATCCCAATTTCGGAATGTAAACATAAGAGTCTCTTGGGATGCTAAGTAATTTAACTGATTTGGAATCCTTATTAAAAGTAGCAAGCATAAGCGCATCCGATCTGGAGGATGTGCTGAAAGACCTTTTGCTGCTGTCATCCACACCGATGAATAGCACAGAAATATTATCAATATCCGGCTGGGCTGCCGATGCTCTTTTTGTTGTGCGATCTATAGGATTATATGAATCTTCCATAACTGATTGTGCTTTATTATATAAAAATGTTCCATAAGCCGTTGCGCTGAGTGTCAGTAAGATAATAGGAAGGAAAATAAATAAAAAGATTCTTCTCTTCCTTTTGGATTTTCTTTTTTCGATAACTATTGAACGTCTATCATGAGACATCTGTATGCTCCTTTATTTAAAAGTAAAGAGTGCCATATGTTATTTTATAATTTTTAGGGAGTTTAGTAAAACAAAACTTTGGGTAGGCTATTGTATTACCTCTTCTTCCAGGTATAGGCTATCACCTAAAGTAATTTTACCCGCCCCATTTGTTAATTCGGTCATCCAGTCAGTAAAAGCCCCCGTTTGATTTTCTTCAACAAATGTTTCAACTGTGACTGTATCAAGATAATGAACTTCCTTTATCGCGTAAATGGAAGATCTCAGCTCATTTTCGACTTTGCCAAGCAACGTATAATCAATCTTTGTTTTCATAACTGTCATGAGCTTTCGTTCAACTATTCCAGTCGCCTGCAAGCCTTCAGAGGTTGCCCTTCCGTAAGCTCTGATTAATCCGCCTGCTCCTAATTTTATTCCGCCGAAATACCTGGTTATGACAACAACTGTATCTTTCAGCTTTTTTTTCTTCAACACTTCCAGAATAGGCACACCAGCGGTGCCGCTTGGTTCTCCATCATCATTTGCTTTTTGGATCTGATCGTTTTCACCAATTAAGTAGGCAGAACAATTATGGGTGGCATTGGAATGCATTTTCTTAATCTTCTGAATAAATTCCAGGGCCTCATCTGCTGTTTCTGCTCTTCCTACATGAGCAATAAACCTGGATCTTTCTATTTCAATTTCATTTTCTCCGTATCCCTTAACTGTATAATAAGAGGGCAGCACAGAACCGCTCCTTTCTTAACTCTTTGTACAAAAAAATTCAGCTAAATTCATTATAATTCGACAAGTTTCCCAACATCAATTTTTTAACAGAATGTAATGAAACTTTAATATAGAACATTTTTTCCCATGTTATAATGTAAGCAAATCTGATGTTTATGCTGCTATAATAAAAATGTGCCGATTTTAATCTTTAAGTGGTATAAATATACATATTATTTTCCCTGGTAGTCATGTTTACCCTGCTTTTATATAGGATATAAGACATAGGGTGAAATCACAAGCCTAAGCCTTTTTACCGAATTTTAGGTAACTTGGTATAATTTTCAGACTGGAAAGATAGTATCTTAACTCATTTAGCGCTAAAATAAAGGTACATAGCGGAAGGGTTACGCCCTTGGAGGAATGTAAATGAGTATTAAGAAATTCGATTCCAAGACTCTGGATCTTATCCTTGAAAAAATGGTTCAAACAGTAGGTACCAGTAAAGATGAAATATTCCGTATAGGAGAGCAATGCCGTAAAGATTACGAGACCCTGACGGAAGAATTGATGGAAGTAAAACAAATGGTCCTTAAAGTAATTGAAGAAGGGGATCGGCTGGAGGTGCAAACCCGTTTTGCAAGAAAGCGCCTTTCTGAAGTAAGCATGCATTTTAAGGATTATTCTGAGTCTGAAGTCCGTGAAGCCTATGAGAAAGCCCATCAGCTTCAAATGGATTTATCCATGAACCGTCAGCTTGAAAAACAGCTGAGGGATCGTCGTGATGACATTGAAAGACGGCTTGTAGGTGTTAATGACACCATCGATAGATCGGAAGTTCTTATTTCACAAATTACGGTTGTAATGAATTATCTGACAAGTGACTTGAAACAAATGGGCGAAATCATTGAAGATGCGAAGCTGAAACAGGATTTTGGCCTGAAAATCATCGAAGCACAGGAAGAAGAGCGGAAAAGAGTATCCCGTGAGATCCATGACGGACCTGCCCAGATGATGGCGAATGTCATGATGAGATCCGATTTAATTGAGCGGGTATACAAAGAACGCGGTGCAGATGAAGCCATTACGGAAATAAAAGACCTGAAAAAAATGGTCCGCAATGCTCTATATGAGGTCCGAAGGATTATTTATGACTTGCGTCCAATGGCTCTTGATGATCTGGGTTTAATACCTACCCTCAAAAAATACTTAACAACGATCGAAGAGTATCACAGGAGTACCAAGATATATTTCGCGAATGTTGGCGAAGAAAGGCGATTGCCGCCACAATATGAAGTCGCATTGTTCCGTTTGATTCAGGAGTCTGTGACAAATGCTCTCAAGCATGCGGATCCTAAAGAAATTCAAGTGAAAATAGAGATAAACAGCACTAGGGTAGCAGTAGTCGTCAAAGACGATGGGAAAGGCTTCAATATACGCGAGAAGCGTCCGGGCTCTTTTGGAATTATGGGGATGGGTGAAAGGCTGGAACTTTTGGAAGGCCAGATGTCCATAGATTCCAAACCGGGAAAAGGAACCATTGTCATAATCCAGGTGCCATTGAAATAGGAAACATCTTAAGAATAGAGATAGATAAAACGAACTGGAGATTTGGGAGGCGAAGCATTTGAATACAAAGATCGTCATAATTGATGACCATCAATTATTCAGAGAAGGGGTAAAACGCATTTTAGATTTCGAAAAGAGCTTTAGTGTAGTGGCAGAAGGCGATGATGGCAGTGAAGCCATGGCTCTTGTCGAAGAGTATGATCCAGATGTCATCATCATGGACATCAATATGCCAAATACGAATGGTGTGGAAGCGACCCGCCAGCTGATTAATAAATATCCAGAATCTAAGGTAATCATTCTTTCCATCCACGATGATGAGAACTATGTAACGCACGCCCTTAAGACTGGAGCTAGCGGATACCTTTTAAAAGAAATGGATGCAGATGCATTAGTCGAAGCTGTAAAGGTTGTCGCTGATGGAGGATCTTACTTACATCCGAAGGTGACACACAACCTGGTAAATGAATACCGCAGACTTGCAGCAGAAGGCACAGGAACAACATCTTACTCACAGGTGGAAATCCGCCGTCCTCTTCACTTGCTGACACGCCGCGAATGTGAAGTGCTTCAGCTCCTGGCTGATGGCAAAAGCAACCGCGGAATTGGGGAAGCTTTATACATAAGCGAAAAAACGGTAAAGAATCACGTGAGCAATATCCTGCAAAAAATGAATGTGAATGACCGTACTCAGGCAGTTGTTGTAGCTATTAAGAACGGCTGGGTAGAGGTTCGATAATATTATTGAGAGAAAAAGTCCTTTTTGGAAGGGGCTTTTTCTTTTTTATTTTTAACTTTACTCAATAATCTCATTAAATTTCCTAAGAAAACAAAAGGACCATTTAAATACCTTCTAAAGGCAAGATGGGAAATCTCCTCAATTAATAAAAAAATTATAAACGAAGAAAGAATAATTGTGATTGCTTGCGCCATGATTTACCTCTATTCTTTATTGTTTCAAATGGAAATTTACTTATATATATTAATGATAACGGATAGATCATATGATTTAAAGGCATTTATACACTTTTCTTGAAATATTAACCAAATTAGTGCGTGTAGCACTCACCTTGGCGTGTTTATTTTATAAGTGCGGCTGCGGCTATTTGAAAAATAGCTTTTGTATTGGAAGATCTTTTTTTAGCCTGGTTCACCATGTGAACAAGCTCTTCGATTTCTTTGGGGGATGCACTGTCCATCAGCCATGAAGCAAGTTCTGTCCCGCTGACAGAATGGTTGATATTAGGAACTTTAATGTGTTTATACTTACTTAATTCATTATTAAGCATTTGATGAAGGATATCTAAGCTGTATTTATTAGATACGGTGGTATTTGTGGAAGAAATGCTTTTAATCAATGTGTTACAGCTCCTTTACAAAATAAAGACACAAGGAGCATTTTATCATACACATGGGAAGGATTTAAGGTAAAAAATTACCAGGTCTTAAAAGTAGGCATAATGGGGCATAGGATTATTTACTTCCCGACTCTATAACTTAATGCAATTTCCCCCGCTATCATATAAAATGGAACATACAGTAGAGAAAAAAGATAAGGATGGTACCTCTATTTATGAAAACGGCTGTTGTAACGGATAGTACAGCATACATTCCTAAGAATTTAAGAGAAAAGTTAAATATACATATGATTCCGCTGAGTGTTATTTTTGGCGGTGAGACGTACCAGGAAGAAGTGGAAATTACGGCTGCGGATTTTTATGAAGAAGTGAAGCATAAAGAGCTTCCGACTACTTCACAGCCGCCGGTGGGCGAGTTTGCCGAGCTGTTTGAGACATTATCGAAAGAATTTGATGCAGTAATTTCGATTCATCTGTCGAGCGGCATCAGCGGCACGTTTCAGGGGGCAGTCACTGCCGGGAGCATGGTGGACGATATTCAGGTATTCCCCTTTGATTCCGAAATCAGCTGTATGGTGCAGGGGTTTTATGTGATTGAAGCCGCTGAACTGGCTGCTGCCGGTAAGAGTCCACAGGAAATCGTGGAACGGCTTGAGGAAATGAAGAAGAGCATACGTGCTTATTTCATGGTGGACGACCTTGCGCATCTTCAGCGCGGAGGACGTTTGTCCAGTGCACAGGCCTTGATCGGAAGCCTGCTCCAGGTCAAGCCGCTGCTTCATTTTGAAGATAAAAAAATTGTTCCGTTTGAAAAGATCCGCACTCGGAAGAAAGCGATGAAGCGGATGGTTGACCTTTTCTGGGAAGATGTAAAAAGCGGGGAGCCGTATCAGGCGGTGATTATCCACGCTAATCGCGAAGAAGAGGCGCGTGAGTGGAAGGCTGAGCTTGCGGCGCAGTATCCGAATGTTGAGTTTATGATCAGCTATTTTGGTCCCGTTATTGGAACTCATTTGGGTGAAGGCGCTATGGGATTTGGCTGGGTGAAGAAGTAATGTTTGTTTGGAGTTGCGCCATTCTGGGGAGTGGCGCAGATTTTTTGAGAGGGGTGATGTGGATTTGCAAATAGATTGAGGACTCCTGCAAATAGATAGCTTGAATATGCAAATAGCGAGCCTAAATCTGCAAATAGATCGGAGAATTTGCAAATAGAACCGCAAAACTGCAAATAGAGAAATAAACTTTTTAATCAAGAGGTGAACTAATTGAGATTTACCCCTAATATGACCCCATATCTAAACGGTTTTCCTCCAGAAAGCCTTCAGATATCCTCCTTTGACACCATTCCAGAGCCTCCACTCAACGAAAACTACCCATTTAACAAAGAACTCCAGCAAATCCTCTACGGAAAACAACTTTTACTCGAAAATCTTCTGAATCCACTCAATGAAATCCAGCAGCACTATGAAAATGGCTATATTACCTACCGAAAAGGGATAATTAAGACAAAAAGCAAGACAGTTTGTGCCCGATGCGGCAATAAAGATAGCTCACTGTTCGCAAGCTTCCCATGTGCCCGTTGCGGTGAGGAAGAATGTACTTACTGCCGAAAATGCATCATGATGGGGCGGGTCAGTGAGTGCACCCCACTGATTGGCTGGTGCGGACCTGAGCCAGCGCAGGTGCTGACCGAAAATCCGCTCATATGGGCAGGCACCCTCTCACCAGGCCAGCAGATAGCCTCAGATCAGGTTAGACAGACTATCATAGAAAATAGAGAACTCCTCGTCTGGGCTGTCTGCGGTGCAGGAAAGACGGAGGTCCTATTTGAAGGAATCAATGCTGCTCTCGCTTCCGGAAAAAGAGTGTGCATTGCCACTCCGAGAACGGATGTTGTGCTCGAGCTTGGTCCGCGGCTTCAATCAGTCTTTCCCGGGGTCCAGGTAGCTGTCCTCTACGGCGGCAGTGAAGACCGCCATATCCAGGCGCCTTTAACTATCGCAACCACGCACCAGCTTCTCCGCTTTTACAAAGCTTTTGATACAGTCATTCTGGACGAAGTGGATGCCTTTCCTTATACGGCAGACGAAAGCCTTCAGTATGCTGTCCGCCAGTCCCGCAAAGAACATTCCTCGATGATTTATCTCACAGCTACCCCGAATCAAAAATGGCAGAATGAATGTCGGAGAGGGAAAAGAGATTATGTCACCATCCCAGCCAGATATCACCGCCACCCCTTGCCAGTACCGTCATTCAAATGGTGCGGCAATTGGGAAAAGTCGCTTCAAAAAGACAAACTCCCGCCTGCAGTCACCCAATGGATCAAAAAGAGGAGCGACAATCAGAAGCAGTGCCTCCTATTCCTCCCCAAAATCGATAAAATGGAGAAGGTCCTCACCATACTCCGTAAATCCTATCCTAAAATTCAAGCTGTGCACGCAGAAGACCCCGAGCGAAAAGCTAAAGTCCAAATGATGCGCAATAAGGAAATCCCGATGCTCATAACAACAACCATCCTGGAAAGAGGCGTAACGTTTCCTAATGTAGATGTAGCTGTTCTGGGGGCAGAAGACCGCATTTTCACCGAAAGCGCACTAGTTCAGATTGCCGGACGGGTCGGCAGAAGTGCTCAGTTTCCAAACGGAGATATCACTTTTTTCCATTACGGCAAAACCGAAAGCATGGTCAAAGCACGAAAGCAAATCCTCAAAATGAACACCGAAGCCAAGAAGAAAGGACTGATCGACTATTAACTGTTTAATATGCCATGATGAAATCCTGTCTGTTGTCAGCTGGTCAACTCTTTGGTCGCGGCCAAAAGAGAATCATTTATGCCAGACCTGCACGGACAAACTCCCAGTTATCAAAGGCGATACTTGCAATAAATGCAGCCGCCCCTTCAGCATGCTAGATCCTCAATTTCGAAAAGGGAATCTATGCAAAGATTGCGTAAGGTGGAACCAGGACACAGTCTGGTCAGGACAGCTTGATAAAAACCACTCAATTTTCGGTTATGATGACTTTTTGAAAGAGACAATTGCCCGCTATAAGTTCCGCGGTGATTATATCCTCGCTAAAGCATTCTCCCCTTTCATTATTGAAAGACTTCAGTCTCTTCATTTCGACTTCCTCGTTCCCATCCCGCTGAGTCCTGAGCGGCTTTACGAAAGAGGATTCAATCAATCATCCGCCCTTATTCGGGAAGCAGGCTTTACATCTGTAGAGCTTCTTCAGCGCAGCCACTCGGAAAAACAATCAAAAAAATCGCGAAAAGAGCGCATACTTCTAACACAGGTCTTCGAGTTATTTCCCGAGACAGCGGTTAAAGACAAAAATATCCTCCTCATCGACGATATTTATACAACTGGATCTACTTTATACCATGCAGCGAAGGTTTTGAAGGAACGAGGAGCTGCATCGGTATGTTCATTTACATTGGCAAGAGGATAAGTAATGGAAGATATTACAAAGTAATATTTTGGATTGATCAGTTATTAGGAAAATACTCCTATGTTAAAATATTCTAATCAAGGGCGAATTTTACGGATGGGAAAGACACCAGCTACTGATCTAAAGCATTGGATCTGCCATGGCGACATAATTCAGTTGCCATTTTGTTTGGAAAGGATGTTTGGAAGTGAACGAATTAAACTCGCAGGAAGATGATATCAATCCAAAGGATATGACTGAATATTACATCCATCAAATGGAATTGACTAAAATAAAAAATAACCTCAACCAGGCCCAAAAGATCGCCAACATTGGAAGCCTGGAGTACGATGTTGAAACCGATAAAGGATTTTGGACTGATCAGCTGTTCCGGATTTTTGGTCTAAAGCCTCAAAAAGATTTTTTCCCGGACTATCAAATGTATTTGAGCTATCTTCATCAGGATGACCGGCTGACCTTTGAACAGCAGTTTAACAGGCTTCTCAAGGAAAAGGACAGTGTGGACCTGGTATGCAGGATGATCAGGCAGGATGGTGAAGAACGGTATATTCACCATCGGGCAGATTACTTTGCAGATGGAGATGGATCGCCCAAAATCATTGCCACGATTCAGGATATAACTGAAAAGCGGCGCATGGAAGAAAAACTCTATGAAAACGAGCGGAAAATAGGACAGATATATGAAAATCTTGATGTGGGCATTTATTCTGCAGATTTACTGGAAAGAAAGGTTCTTCATTTTTCGAGAGGTGTAGATGGGATTTTCGGCTACACGGCCGAGGAGTTTATTGCTGACTTCGATTTGTGGAACAATGTAATCCATCCGGAGGATATGCAGGTGGTAGAGGCGGAGCGGGTGAAACTTCTGAATGGGAATAGCATCCGCTATCAGTATCGGATTGTTCATAAGTCCGGTGAGCTCAGATGGATTAATGATCACAGTATCCCGTATCTGAATGAAAAAGGAGAGCTTATACGCGTTGATGGATTTGTAACGGATATAACGGAACAAAAATGGCTTGAAAAAAGAATGAGGCGTATGGCTTTTTATGATCATTTGACAGATCTGCCGAATCGCCGATACTTTGATCAGAAACTTCAAACCCTTATTGAAGACGATGAACACCAGGGGTTTGCCATCTTGTTTTTTGACTTGCAGCGCTTAAAACAGATTAATGATACATTTGGACACTCATCAGGAGATGAACTTCTAAGGCTTGTTTCACAAAGAATGAAGGAGAAGCTAAATTCAGTCTGTTTTTCAGCAAGAATTTCCGGTGATCAATTCGCAGTTATTAAGGAACCTATCCAGGAGAAGGAGGATCCTGGACAAATAGCGGAGTCCATTAATCAAATCTTCTCTGAACCATTTCATATCAACAGCTTTGAGCTCAGTATTACCCCGTCTATAGGCATTAGTTTATATCCGGATAATGGAATCGCAGCTGATGAATTGGTCAGAAATACGGAATCTTCCCTATACCATGCCAAGCAGAAAGGGAATAATAGATTCCAGGCTTACCATCCCTCCATGGATATTGAATCTTATAAGCTTTTTACTTTGGAACAGGATATGCGGAAAGCACTTCAAAATGACGAGTTTTTTCTTGAATACCAGCCAAGAGTTGATACGAAAACACGGAGAATACTAAGTGCGGAAGCTTTATTAAGATGGAATCATCCGGAATGGGGCAGAGTTTCACCGCTGGAGTTTATCCCCGTTGCAGAAGAAACCGGTTTAATCGTAGATATAGGCGAATACGTGATAAGGAAGGTATGCAGGCAGATTCATTCCTGGAAGGAAAGCGGGCTGCCGATTGTTCCGATATCAGTGAACATCTCTCCGCTGAGCTTTTTGAAAAGCTGTTTTGTTTCCACGATAAAGGCAGCATTGGATGAGAATTGTCTGGACGCATCATTGCTTGAGATTGAATTGACCGAGTCTTCCCTGATCAATTACTCAGAGAACGTGATAGCGGTGCTTAAGGAATTGGGTGAGATGGGAGTGAAAATTGCGCTGGACGACTTTGGAACCGGCTATTCTTCCATCACTCAATTAAAGAAATATAAATTCGATGTTTTAAAGATTGATAAAACGTTTATCCAGGCAATGGATAAAAACACAGAAGATGCCATCATTACGGCCAATCTGATTCAGCTCGCCCATGGGCTGAATATGAAGGTGGTAGCAGAAGGCGTTGAGACCTTTGAACAGTTCTATTCCTTAAGAAAAAATGAGTGTGACCAAATACAGGGGTATCTTTTCAGCAAGCCAATTCCGCCTTCCGCCTTTGAGCAGAATCTGTTGATTGGCACCTTGAAGCCGCGGAATATTAAGGAAGACAATGTGTTTAAAGGGTTGCGCAAGTATGTCCGGGTCGAGTTTCCCTATCCGCTGGAGGCGGACATGACCATCTTAGAGCTTAACAGCAAGCCTGTCAAAATGGGCAGCACGAAGATCCTGATTGAAGATATGAGTGCAGGCGGAGTAAAATTTGTTTCAAAGATGAAACTCCCTGTGAGGAAAGATATCATTCTATTAATTGAGACCACGCTTTCAGGAGAGGATCTTTCCTATACCGGAACGATTGTCCGAAAAGCTGAAATATCAGATGCTCTGACTATTTATGGATTTCAATTTATTATCGAAGAGGGACCTAGAGCGGAATTGGCGGCGATGCTTGATATCCTGCAAAGTCAACTTGAGCAAGACCTACCCGTTCCCGAATCTCGTTTCATAGAAACAGCCAGCAGCCAGCAGTACTTCGAATAATATTTTTCTATAATTATCCTATTCTTCGAGCTATAATAATTTCATCACAAACTGAGAGAGGAAGAAATCATATGGCTGAGTTATCTAACTGCCCGAAATGTGATGCGATTTATGTGAAAAATCAATTCCGCGACGTTTGCCAGGAATGCTGGAAAGAAGAAGAGAGGGCCTATGAGACGGTTTACCAGTTTATCCGGAAAAGGGAAAACAGGACAGCGAAGATGATGGAGGTTGTCGAGGCGACCGGAGTCGTGGAGGAACTCATCATTAAATTTATTAAGACCGGCCGCTTGAAGCTCGCGCAATTTCCAAATTTGGGGTATCCCTGCGAGAAATGCTGGACAAGCATCCGGGAAGGCAAGCTGTGCGGCAACTGTGCAGTGGAACTGAGGAAGGACCTTCAGCAGTTTACAGCTGATGAAGAACGAAGAAAAGAAGCAGTACAAAGAGAAAAACAAGGTACTTATTTTGCCGTAAATGAAAAAATTAATAGGCGTTTTTAAGCTATGTGGCCCATTCACATAGCTTTTTCTATAGGCTTATCTATGTATTTTTTGCCAAACTTCAATTAACATTTAAACAAACCGCCACATTAGCCGATAATAAACTTAGGTTAAATCGACCGGAAAGAAAGTGAGGGGTACACATGAAAATCAATAACTTTGGTCCTTCAGGCGTGAACCCATACAAACGCCAGCTGAACAAGCTTGAACATGCAGGAAAACCAGCCAGAACGGCATCAGATAAAATTGAAATCAGCACTACTGCAAAGGAAATGCAGCAGGTATCACAGCTGAGCGAAAACCGTAAAGCAAAGGTGGAAGAGCTTAAAATCCAGGTGGAGAACGGCACCTATAAAATCAACCCAAAAGAAGTCGCGAAAAGCATCGCTAGTTTTTATACGAAGAAATAATGAGGAGGGGAAGGCATGTCAGCCGAAGCACTTACTGTAGCAATGGAGAAACTGCTAAAGCTTCATAAAAGCCTTTATGAACTCGCAGTTAAAAAGACAGACATTATTAAGACCGGCGACATGGACGCCCTGAACCAGATGCTCAAGGATGAACAAGCTCATATTGCGGCTATCAGCCGATTGGATAAAGAACGGGAGAAAGCGGCAAATTCCATCGTACCTATGCTGGAAAGCCCAACCGTATCAGATTGTTTAAATCTCCTCACACAGCCTGATCTCCTCAGGCTGGAGGCTATCACGGAGGAGCTTGCTGAGCTGGTGTACGAACTGAAGGAGCAGAACTTCCTAAACCAGCAGCTTGTTCATCATTCCCTTCAGTTTGTGAATGTCTCTATAAATCTATTAAGGCCGCAGCCTGAAACGATGAACTACGGCCCGCCTGCCAAAAAGAACTCTGAAAAGATGAATCCAGGAATTTTCAACTCGAAAGTGTAGCAGAACGGAGGAACAAACATGCGTTCAACTTTCATGGGTCTTGAAACAGCCCGCCGCGGCATGTTCACCCAGCAAAGTGCTTTATATACAACAGGTCATAATATTTCAAATGCGAATACGCCGGGATACACCAGGCAGCGCATTAATTTCGCACAAACCGAGCCTTACCCGGGCGTTGGCATGAACCGCCCGCAAATACCCGGTCAAATGGGAACGGGTGTTGAGGCGGGAACAGTTCAGAGAATAAGAGAATCATTCCTGGATCTGCAATATAGAACCGAAAACACAAAAATGGGCTATTATGGTGCCATGAGCGAGTCTTTAACCAAGATGGAAGAAATCATAAATGAACCGTCCGAGAATGGATTGCACAGTACGCTGGAAAAGTTCTGGAATGCGCTGCAGGATTTATCAAGCCATACTGAAAACACCGGAGCCAGGGATGTAGTGGCTGCTACTGGTCAGATGGTTGCAGATACACTGAATTATTATCATAATTCCCTATCACGGGTCCAGGAGGATATTGGGAATCAGGTTGATGTGAAAGTGGATGAAATTAACGCGATTGTCGCGCAAATTGATCATCTGAATAAGCAGATCGCCTCTGTTGAGCCGCACGGATACATGCCAAATGATCTGTATGATGAGCGGGACTTATTGGTAGATAGTCTTTCGCAATTGGTTAACGTGAAAGTGAGCGGTGTGGTTCCGAATACATATGGAGATGCCAAGCCGATGGCAGCGGGCCTTTATAATATCGAGATTGTGCAAAAGGATGGAAAATCCTATAATCCGCCAATTAACCTCATATCTGTAACAAAAGAGAGTGGGATTGTTGGCACAAACAAGCTGGAGCTTGAAAAAAGCGAAGACAGCGGACTTGTAACAGGATTAAAGATTGGATCCACTTCCTTTACGCAATTTGAGACTTTATCCGGTGAATTGACCGGTTTAATTAACAGCTATGGTTATGAAGCAGGTGGTTCTGCAAAGGGAGCTTACCCTGAAATGCTCGAGAAGCTGAATAGAATGGCGTCTGCTTTTGCCAAGGAATTCAATGAGATTCATAAGAATGGATATGCCCTTGGAGCAGATACAATCTCCGGATTGGACTTTTTCGAGTTTGATGAGAAAAATCCCGCTCAAAGCATGAAAGTAAATCAAGCATTGCTTGATGACTCATCTAAAATTGCCGCCGCAGCAGAAAAAGGCGGAGCATCAGGTGATAACAAAAATGCTCAGCTGCTGGCTGATTTAAGGAAGAAAAGCTTTAGTGATTATACATCATTGACAGATGATGAAAAATCTAGGCTGAATGGAAGCCTAGATTCCTATTATTCAGGAATTATCGGACGGTTAGGGGTAGACTCTCAGAGTGCTAAAAAGGATCTCAAAAACTCCGCGGTGCTGGCAGATTCAGTAGACCGAAACAGGCAATCCGTCAGTGCAGTCTCATTAGATGAAGAAATGACCAATATGATTAAATTCCAACATGCTTACAATGCTTCGGCCCGCAATATCACTGTGGTTGATGAAATGCTCGACAAAATCATCAACGGCATGGGCGTTGTAGGCAGATAAAGGGTGAAATAGAGTGCGCGTAACACAATCGATGCTATCAAATAACATGCTTCGCAATTTAAGCAATAGCTACAGCAGGATGGACAAGCTGCAGGATCAAATTTCCACGCAAAAGAAATTTACCAAGCCATCGGATGATCCAGTTGCTGCGATGATGGGGATGAATTATCGTACGGACTTAAACCGGGTTCAGCAATTTACCAGAAATATTGGGGAAGTGAGAAACTGGGTTGACAGTACCGATGATGCTCTGGATAAAGGGGTGCTGGCCCTGCAGCGAATAAGGGAACTTACTCTCCAGGCAAGCAATGGCACGCTGGAAGAAGATCAGCGTAAAGCTGTTGCTGAAGAGGTAAAGCAGCTTAAAGAGCATTTGCAGAATCTCGGAGATACACAAGTTGGCGGAAAGTATATTTTCAATGGAAATCAGACAAACGTAAAGCCATCTGAATCCGGTTTTCAAAGCGGAACCATTGAGCTAGAGGTTTTTTCAGGAATCAAGATTCCTGTTAACACGGAAGGTAAAGCTATATTTGGGGATATGCTCAGCGATGATGGAGATATTCAAAAGCTAATCACAGCGCTCGAAACGAATGACCCAGCCGTTGGGGACATGCTTGAAAGTGTGGATAAAAACATAGATAATTTCTTATCTGCCCGTGCCCTGATTGGTGCCAAACAGAATCGGGTCGAGCTGATGGAGGACCGCCTTTCCCAGCAGGAAGTCTTCTCAACAAGAATCCTTTCCGATAATGAAGACATCGATATGGAAAAGGCCATCATCGAGCTTACAACCCAGGAAAGCATCCACCGGGCAGCACTAAGCGTTGGGGCGCGAATCATCCAGCCGAGCTTAACCGACTTTTTAAGATAATCAATGAAAAGCTATCCTTAGGAGATAGCTTTTTTTCATAAAAGAGGTGTCTAACATGAACGTGCCGCAGATCAGGCTGGAATCCAACTTTATCAAAATGGGATTAAAAATAGAAAAACCGGTTCAGGAAATTGAACAGCCCCCTGCCATTCAATCCATCCAGCAGCCTAAAGCCATCCTGGAAATCGAAACAATCCCTGGTAAGCTGACTATCGATCAGACAAAGGCACGAGAGGACGTCGACCTAAAAAGTGTTGGCAGAAGAATAGAAGAGTTTGCCCAAAACGGGTATCAGGAATGGCTAAAAGGGATGGAGAGAAGGGCTGCACAGGGAACAGAACTCATGAAAATTGAAAACGGCGGCACTCCCATCGCCTATCAGGCCAAGGAAAACAGCGAAGGTCCTCCCAAGCAGTTTAATATTGGCTGGGTACCGTCTCATAATAGTGTAAAAATCCAATACGAACCAACAAAAGTAAACATTGAGGCCCAGCCGCAAAAGCCGAAGATTGAGGTTGAAATCAGAAAGCCGGTACATAACTATACGCCAGGTAAAGTTAGTTCAGAGATTATTGAGAAAAATAGCCTAAGCGTTGATTTTATCAATCTAACCATATAGCAATGAGGTGAAAAGATGAATATTCAAACAAAGTTTCATGGTGAGCAAGAAATTAATAAGGATGACATTATTTATTTTCCATCCGGGATACCGGGGTTCTTAGACGAGAAGGAATTTTATATTCTCCCTCTTGAAGGGACAGAGCTATTTGTGATGCAGTCAGTAAAAACAACTGAGGTGGCTTTTATTGTGACAGATCCGTTTGTACTATTTCCACAGTATGAGTTTGATTTGCCAGAAGAGGTATTAGAAAAGTTAGAAATACAATCAGATAAAGATGTGGCAGTCTTTGCGATTTTGACGGTAAGAGAGCCATTCCATAATACAACCGCTAACCTGCAGGCTCCATTAGTCATTAACCATACAAAAAAGCTAGGCAAACAAGTCATTCTTAATCAAACAACTTACCAGACCAAGCATAGAATCATGACACCTCAAGAACAGGGGGAGAGATAATGCTTGTACTCACAAGGAGACTGAAAGAATCGATCATGATTGGTGACGATATTGAAATCTCAATCCTCTCTATCGAAGGCGACCAGGTAAAGCTGGGCATCAGTGCACCGAAAAATGTGGATATACATAGGAAAGAAATTTACCTATCCATTCAGCAGGAGAACAGCAGCGCTACTCAAACGGATACTAGTGCAATTGAAAGTTTGAGCAGCTTTTTTAAAAAGCAATAAAAAATTTTTCTAAACTATTAAACACCTGCCAAAATAAGTCGATATAACCATTGTAAAGCTGAACAGCAAAAAGGCGGCCGACTTTTCTGCTGGTTGGTAAAACAACCACATGGATGTGGGATTTATACTCAAGGAGGAAATTAACAATGAGAATTAATCATAATATTGCGGCGTTGAATACTTATCGTCAGTTGAATGGTTCTAATAACGCGCAATCTAAATCTATGGAGAAGCTTTCGTCAGGTCTGCGTATTAATCGTGCAGGTGACGATGCTGCTGGTCTGGCTATTTCTGAAAAAATGCGGGGACAAATTCGTGGTTTAGATCAAGCATCTAAAAATGCCCAAGATGGCATTTCAATGATTCAAACTGCTGAAGGTGCATTAAATGAAACTCACGATATCCTTCAACGTATGCGTGAATTAGCGGTACAAGCTTCTAATGATACAAATACTACTAATGATA
This sequence comes from Bacillus sp. 22-7, assembly GCF_010628845.1. Lineage (NCBI taxonomy): Bacteria > Bacillati > Bacillota > Bacilli > Caryophanales > Bacillaceae > Bacillus > Bacillus sp. 22-7. The sequence goes on from NZ_NJQY01000021.1 coordinate 126,947, forward strand.
GAGATGAAATTCAAAAAGAAGTAAACCAACTAAAACAAGAGATTGATCGTATTGCGAATACAACAGAATTTAACACTCAAAAATTACTTGACGGAAGTAAAGTTGGTCTAACAGATAAAATTGATGGTTCGGTTACAATTCAAAACAATAGTAGTGCATCTATTACTGCAACTGTGTCTGGAACATATACAGATGCACTAAACAAAACAGGTTCAATTACTATTACACGGGTAACAGAGGCTTCTGGTACAGCTAGTGGATTTAGAGTTTCTGATCCAAATGGCGTAACTGTAGCACTTGCAACGGATTTATCCAACTTAACGGGCTTTGGAACAACTATTGCACTTGCAGATTTAAGTAACATGAAAGCAGGTGAAAGCTTTACAATTAGTGTTCAAAAACAAGCTGCTGCAACCACCGATGTATCTAAATCAATTAGCTTCCAAATTGGTGCTAATAGCGGCCAAAACATACTTGTAGGTATTTCTAGTATGAAAGCAAGCGATTTAGGGGTTGCAAATGGCTCAGAGGGCTTAGATGTAACAAGTGCAGATAAGGCTAGTGCAGCTATTACATCTCTAGACAATGCAATTAATAAAGTGTCATCAGAAAGATCCAAATTGGGAGCGGTCCAAAATAGATTAGAGCATACAATAAACAACCTAGGAACATCTTCTGAGAACTTAACTGCTGCCGAATCTCGCATTCGTGATGTTGATATGGCAAAAGAGATGATGAACCAAACTAAGAACTCAATTCTTTCTCAAGCAGCACAAGCAATGTTGGCTCAAGCAAATCAGCAGCCTCAAGGTGTGCTACAACTTTTAAGATAATCTTTTACAACCTATACTTTTTATAAAGAGCCAATGTATTTTTTACTTTGGCTCTTTAATTTTAAGGAGCGGAAGAAAGAAAATGGTTCAAATTTCTGCGTGTGTAATTACCAAAAATGAGGAAAAAAATATTGAACGATCTATTCAAAGTTATAAAGAAATTGCTGATGAAATTATATTAGTGGACACAGGTTCTTTAGATAGAACTATTGACATTGCTGATAAACATGGAGCAAAAATCTATCATTATGACTGGGATAATAACTTTGCAAAGGCCAAAAACTTCGCATTATCAAAAGCTTCAGGAGAATGGATAGTATTTTTAGATGCTGATGAATACTTTGACAAGGAAACAGCGAATTTATTACCAAATGTTCTGAACCAAATAAATAGTAATAAGCTATTCGACGCTTTAAACGTTAAAATGATTCATACTGATGGTTACAACGGGAGAGTAATAAGCGAAAACCCCGCTATAAGGATATTTAGAAATAGAAAAAGCATTAGATTTATAGGCTCAATACACGAAAAACCTATGAATAATGGTAGCATCTTAAATGCGTTAAATCCATCAAATCTACATTTGAAAATATTTCATACAGGATATAAAGTTGGGGAGAATCTAATAGCTAAATTTAAAAGAAATCTAGTATTACTTGAAAAGCAGCTTGAATCTAATGAAGTTGATGGTATGACCTATTATTATCTTAGCGCTACACATAGTAGTTTGGGTAATCATGAATTAGCAATAAAGTACGGTTATGAAACACTCAAAAATAATCAGATATTTGAATCACTAGTTGCTCATAAACCATATGTATTTATTATTAAAGGAATGCTTGAGCTCTATCCTAAATACTCCTTACATGAGATTCGAACCATTATGTCAATTGCTATAGATAAATTTTTCTATCATCCAGAAATTATAAGATTAAGAGCAGATTTATATAAAAAGTTATCTATGTATGATGAGGCTATCTCAGATTATCTTACATCGCTAGAAATGAATGATGAATTTAATAAGCTGCTATTAAATGACTTCTATATGTATAAAGATGTTGTATATCAAGAATTAGGAAACCTTATGATTTTAAAGAAAAAAATAGATTCTGCACTCCAATACTTTTTGTTAAGTTTAAAGGAAAATAAATACAACCAAGAAAGTCTACTGGCTTTAATAAATATTAGTCACAATATAAATATAGCGGATTTTATTTACCTGATAAACACCATTTATCATAATGATAGCCTTGAAGATATGGGTTTTCTTGTGAAATTTTTATCGCAATTAAAGAGCGAAGCTGTTATTTATTATCAAGAAATTTGGAATAAAAAATTTGAAAAGGAAGACCTAACAATAGTTATTACATTGCTCATATTAAAGAGATTTGAAGAGGCATATAATCTAATTTTTGACTTATTGAGAAAACACCAAGTTGAACAACTAGAAATCTTTTTATTTATTACTTGTTTAGTCTTAGACAAAAAAGAGTACTATAAAGATACTTTGAAGGTAATTAAAGATGAAGAATTATGTTACATAATAAAATGCTTGTTAGGTAAAGAGGATTATAATTCAACAAGTAAAGATACAGTAATTAATATAATTAGGGAGTTGTGTTTACTAAAGGAAGATCAAGCAATTGAACTTTTACTAAATAAATTAACATTAAATAAGAAAGTGTTTTTTGAAAATATAGGAAATTTATATTTTAATATACGGAAATTTGAGGAAGCGCAGATATGGTTTAATAAGACATTGAAAAGTAACGTTTTTTCTAATGAGAGAGATGTGTTGTTTAAGTTAGGAGTTTGCTATTATCAATTAAATGACAAAAACAAAGCATATATAAATTTTATCAAAGCCCAAAATCTAGGATACAACAAAGAAGACTTGAACCAATATTACATTTGGTTATTAGAAATTTAACTCAGTAGTAAAAGGATTTTTTACTAAGGAACTGGTGATATATGAAGAAGATATTAATTGGTAGTCCCATCCATCAAAAACCCCAAATTCTAGAAATTTTCCTTAATTCGCTTAAAAGATTAAATAATATTGACATGGAAATACATTATTTATTTATTGATGACAATATCGATAAAAAGTCAACGGAATTACTAAAGAGATTCGCATATGAGCCAAAGAATATAAAGATAATAAATGGTGATAAAGAAGATAGCTATTTTACTAATGAACAAACCCACTATTGGAATGATACTTTGGTTTGGAAGGTAGCAAACTTTAAAAATAAAATAATTCAGGAAGCCTGTGAAGGTGACTATGATTTTCTCTTTTTATTAGATTCCGACTTAATTTTACATCCTTATACTCTGCAACAATTAATTCAGTCGGAAAAGGATATAGTATCAAATATATTTTGGACAAAGTGGCAACCAGATTTGCCTGAGCTTCCCCAAGTATGGATGTTTGATGAATACGAACAATACTATAAGAAAAGTGGAGAGAATCTTACTGATGAGGAAAAAACCAAGCGGCACATAGACTTCATTAATATGTTAAGAGTTCCAGGCGTTTACGAAGTCGGAGGGTTAGGTGCATGTACCTTAATTTCTAAGAAAGCGATCAAAGCAGGAGTAAATTTTAATGAGATAAAAAATATTTCTTTTTGGGGTGAAGACAGGCACTTCTGCATTAGGGCACAAGCTCTAGGTTTAAGTTTGTTTGTAGATACAAATTATCCTGCATTTCATATATACAGGTATTCCGATTTAAGTAATGCTAATAATTACTTTAAAGAAACAGACCTGTTTCTTCCTTTGGATGATAAGGAGCAAATTATAAACACAGTTATTAAAGGAATAGAGAATCTAGGTACAGATTCTAGTAAGGACCTTGAATGGAGGGAATTCTTTACTGAAGAGTTTATTTATTCAATCGAAAAGCAAAAAGAAAATGAAGAAAATGATGAGGCGATAGTAAAAGCTAATGTCTATGATGTAAAGATTACTAAGGTTGATAAGGTGAAAAATACTGCTCATGTAAAGTTTTTATTAGTTAATGTAGGAACATTAAATTATGAAGAAATAAAAGAAAAGTTCTTATGTAATATAAATTTAATAAAGAAAAATGGTATATGGTTAATCAGCGAATTAATAATAGAAGAAGATGTAACAGATTACAGTTTTCATAGAAAAATCGAAAAAAATCCCAGAAAACATATTTCTCTTATTTACACTAACTTCAGCGGTTCTAATTCAATTGCATTATATAAAAATATTCCAGACATTATAAAGAATGAATATAATATAGAATTATTAAAACAAACCAATGAAGAAGATTTTTATACTAAAATAATTAATAGTGATATGGTAATTACAACTGAAGGCAACTTTATATTAGATAAAAAGTATTATTATCCTGACCAAAAGGTTATAGAATTATGGCATGGGTTTCCTCTTAAATCTATGGGGTTTAAAGATAAGACCGACTTAAATATTAACCGTATAGGAAAGACATGGTCAAATGTTGACTTTATAGCTTCTTATTCGTCTTTATTTTCAGAAAAAATGAATGAGTGTATAAGAACAGACAAAGATAAATACTACATTACAGGATCCCCTAGAAATGATTTTCTTTTAAGAAAAACTGATAAGAAAAATCTTTCTGAAGTCCTAAATAAAGACCTTCAAGGAAAAAAGTGCTTATTTTATTTGCCTACTTTTAGGTATAGCTTTATGAAAGGACTTAATGAAGGAGAGAGGACATGGGAAAATGTCTTTGACTTAGATGATTTTAATAATGAAGAATTTAAAGATTTTCTAAGAATAAATAAACTTGAATTGATTGTAAAATTACACCCTGCTGAAGAAGTATTATTACTAAATGATATTAAGAAGTTTGATTACATTAATTTTATAACTGATAGAGTGCTTGAAGAAAATAATTTAGATTTATACGAAATATTAGGAGGGGGAGATTTACTTATTACTGATTATTCTTCTGTTTATTTTGATTTTCTCCTACTTGATAAACCAATAATTTTCACACCCACTGATCTTGCCGTGTATAAACAAAAAAGGGGACTAATCTTTGAATATGAAAAAGTTACACCAGGCCCTAAAGTGCTCTCTCAAAAGGATCTCCAAATGGAAATTATAAATTCTCTGCAGAAAAGAGAGTATTATAAAATAGAGAGGGATAGATTAAAAGAATTAATACACTTTTATCAGGATGATAAATCATCGAGCAGGATTTGGAATCTGATAACCACTTGAAAAATCACTTTTATAACATAGATCTAATATTAAAAAAGTAATAATATTATCATTTAATAAGGTGGACCACCTGAGTACAAATGAGAGCTTGACATTTCCAATATAATAAAACTTGGAAGTAATTAATATTTTATAGAGAGAAGATTCGTAAAATATTTCAAGAATAGAAAGGTTAGAAGTGCCTAGACAGACATAGAGTTAATTCTTTTTTATAGAAATAAATTAGGGAATTCTAGTTTAACTAGGATTCCTTTTTATTGGATAAGATGGATTTGCTATTAATTTCTTGAATCACTCCACAAGATATCGAATGTCTTAGTTGTACTTAATCTTTAAAAGTGTATTAAGAAGTTTTTAACACCTATGATCTTCAAATTATTACTCAAATAATGTTATATATATTAACTTCCTTCTATCTAATCCGATATAAACGTTGATAAGTCATTATAAAAAGTTGGGGATAATTATGATTAATGAAATATCATCTCAAAAAATATCTCTTACATCCAGAACAGCAAACACAATTTTAAGTAATGAATTTTCCAAAAATCAAAAAAATGTTAGCACTCAATTATTTTTTCAAAGCAGAGAAACAAAAAAGGGGAACCAGGTTGTAGAAGTAGTCGATAGCATGAACAAGTTCTTACAAGCTTCTCACACCTCATTAAAGTTTGTTCTTCATGAAGAGTTAAATGAATATTACGTAACACTAGTTGATGATGTTACCCAGGAAGTCGTAAAGGAAATCCCATCAAAAAAAATGCTGGACATGTACGCAGCAATGACGGAATTTGTTGGGTTAATGGTAGATAAGAAGATTTAAAGGAGGAATTCGAATTGGTTAGAATCGGAGGTCTGGCGAGCGGGATGGATATTGACCAGCTTGTATCAGATCTAATGAAGGCAGAACGGATGCCTCTTGATAAGTTAAAGCAGAAGAAACAAGTATTAGAGTGGCAGCGGGATGATTACCGTACAATGAATTCTCTCCTATTGGATTTTAGAAGTGAATTGACGCAGATGAAGCTGACCACACGTTATCGCTCGCGTCTGACAACTTCTTCAAATGAAGCAATGGTAACTGCCACAGCTAGCGGTGCAGCCAGCCAGTCTTCTTACTCGATTTCAAAAGTAACACAGCTGGCCAGTGCTGAGACTCGAGTGAACGGCGGCAGCATTTCAGCGGATGGAAAGTCCTTAGACTCAAGTAAAAGCCTATATGCACAGGAAAGCAGTTTTATGTATAAAGGCAATCATACAGATTCAGGTGGAAACACTGTCGGTAGTGCTTGGAAAAATGGTGCCGTTTTAAATAAAAGTATAAACGTGACCGATCCAGCTGCTATTAGCTTCGGAGATATGTCCAAAGTGGACCTTAGTGAACTCAGTTCCTGGAGTGTAAAGGTTAATGGAGTCGGGTTTAATGCGCTGAGTGAGGCAGAATTGACTGCGGCGAACCGTCCTTTAAAAGAGAACGAAGTGCTGGTAAAAGAAGATGGAACCCTGCAATTCGGGAAGGAACCTGCAAAGGGGAGTGTCATTAAGATTGATTATGTGGCTACTGAACGCACGGGTTCACACGCTATTTCAAGCAGCACTTCCTCTATTCAATTGGCACAAGGTGCCCTGAACGAAGTGAAAAGCATTAAGATAAAGGAAACAGCGTCGGGAACGTCCACTGAGAAAACTTTTTCAATGGGCAATATCGTAAATGGAGAAAGAGAAATACTCGATGATGCCAATAAAGTGGTAGGCACCCTTAACTACGAAACAGGGAAAATCACGTTTAATTCCGATATGCAAAAGCCGGCAGATGGATCTGACACAACGATGACTCTGGAGATTGCGTATGACCACAAATACACTGCCTTTTCTGTTGATACCTCCACCTCTAAGGGGGAGCGTCATGATTCCTTCCTTATTTCTGGCAGTGAGTCTCTGAATAATGTGATTAGTAAAGTTAATGCTTCAAGCGCTGGTGTCAACATGTTCTTTGACAGTGCTACAGGCCAAATGACGATGACCCGGACAGAGACGGGAGATTTTAATAAAAGCGGGGCTGAGATCACTACAAGCGGAAGCTTTCTGAATGATGTTCTGCGCTTTAAAGGGGCTGCGGTCAAAGAAGAAGGAAGAAATGCTGAATTTGTGATTAATGGGTTGGCTACCAATCGGAGCTCAAACACATTTGAAGTGAATGGCGTCACTTTTACCCTTAAACAGACATTTGAAGATAAGCCGGTCAGCATTAATGTCAGCAATGATTCCACAAAGGTTTTTGATAATATCAAGGCGTTTGTGGATAAATACAATGAAATGATCGATAAAATCCAGAAAAAAACGGGTGAAGAGCGCTATAGAAGCTACACCCCGTTGACCGATGAACAGCGTGAGCAGCTTTCAGACAAGCAGCAGGAGCAATGGGAAGAGCGGGCGAAAAGCGGTCTCTTGCGCAAGGATTCTACACTTCAGTCTGTTTTATCCGGGATGCGTATGAACTTTTATCAGCCCGTTTCAAATGACCTTGTTTCTCCGCTTTATAATCAGCTGGCGAGTATCGGTATTAAAACGACCAGCAATTATTTAGAAGGCGGAAAGCTTGAAATTGCTGAAGCCGCCCTGAAAAAAGCAATCGAAGATGATCCTGTGTCTGTTGAAAATCTTTTTAGAGGGGAAGGGCAGACAGACGGGCAGAGAGGGATTGCCCACAGGCTATATGATACGGTGAACGCTGCAATGGATAAATTAAAGACAAAAGCGGGAAACAGCTTTTCAACCAATCAGCAGTTTACCATCGGCAGAGAACTGAATGATGTAGGCAAGCGGATTGATAGTTTTGAAAATAAATTAAAGCAGGTGGAAGACCGCTACTGGCGCCAATTCACCGCCATGGAAAAAGCGATCCAACGTTCCAATGAGCAATCCATGTTCCTTATGAACCAATTTAGCGGCGGCATGTAAGAAAAAGGAGTGTTACAAATGGCAGTAAGCAATCCATATCAATCCTATCAGCAAAACTCAGTGAATACCGCATCTCCTGGAGAGCTGACACTGATGCTGTATAATGGGTGCCTTAAGTTTATTCATCAGGCGAAGAAAGCCATTGAAGAAAAGAATATTGAAATGAAAAACACCAATATCCAAAAGGCTCAATCTATTATTCAGGAGCTGATGGTTACATTAAATATGGACATCGAAGTTTCTAAAAATATGATGTCTTTGTACGACTTCATGAATCGCAGATTAATGGAAGCTAACATTAAAAATGATGCTTCCATACTGGCTGAGGTGGAAGGCCTGGTGACCGAGTTCCGGGATACGTGGAAGGAAGTCATCCAGGTGAACCGTCAGAAGCAGTTCTCGCAGGGTGGGACAGTCTAGTGAGTTCGGTACAAACCTTTTATGATGCCACACAAAAGCTGATTGAATTACTTGAAGATGCAGAACTTGACCGTGATGCGAAAATCAGTCAGGTTGAATATTTGCTTGGAAATCGCCAGCAGGCAATGGCTGGCATGGCTCCTCCATATTCAGACGCTGAAAAGGACTTGGGAGCCAGGCTCATCAGCCTAAATGCAAAAGTCACCGAGCTCATGACAAGGGAAAAGCTTTTTATCCAAAAAGACATCAAAGACTTAAGCGTTAAAAAGGAATCAACCGGCAAATATGCTAATCCCTATCAATCCATAGTAACGGACGGCATGTTTTATGATAAAAGAAAATAGGTGACTAACATTGTTGACTATGACCGAAGAGCAGTACCTTTTCATGAAGGAATACAGCGATCTTTTATATACCATAGATGAAGCATTTGATTATATCGTAAAGAGCTTTAGCGATTTCAGTAAAACAGAGGGAGAACGGCTTCTCGGTGATATTTTTCAGGCGTTCCCTCAAGTTGCTTCAGCCCATGAGCAGCTTAGCCAGCTTGTTCAAGACAATCAGCCCATGCTTAAAGCTATCGCTGATATCAGTACAGTCGCCGATCAGGCTGAACTGCTTATTCAGAACTTCGATGATCTGCCTGTTAGACAGGAGATCATTTCAAAAAAGCTCTATCCTGCATTTGCAGAGTGGCATAAAAATATTCAGCAGGAGTTAAATCCATATATCCAATCCTGAATATGGTGCACAGTCCCGGAGGTGTTCACATGGATATCCCCTTAATGTCTATGGTCTTATCCCAAGGCCAGGTCCAGCAGCAGGCATCCATCTCAGTTATGAAAAAAGCCATGGACCAGGCAGAAGGAAATGCGGAATTCATTAATAAGATGTTGAGCGGGTCTCAGGTACAGGCCCTCCAGCACGCAGCCCAGCCCCATCTGGGCGGTCATATTGATATAAAAGGATGAGCAGTGAAATCAGCTGCTCATTTTTTATATAAGTCACCAATTCGACAAATATTCTCAATCTTTTTACCAGTTTCAGCAGGAGTTTTTAGGGGTAAAATAGAAATATAAATACATAGTCTTAATATACTTTTAAGACTAGGCATTACCTTTTCAGAATTACTGGTGATTTTCACAGTAAACGCTAGTGAAAAGGCTGTCATTGTATAATGAGAAGGAGGAGTTCACGTATGAATTACAACATTCGTGGTGAAAACATTGAGGTAACTCCAGCAATTAGAGAGTACGTAGAGAAGAAAATTGCGAAGTTAGAAAGGTATTTTACTGAAACTCCTGATGCAAATGTACATGTAAATTTAAAAACGTATAACAATAACCGTTCTAAAGTGGAAGTAACGATTCCGATGCCGAACCTGGTTCTTCGTGCAGAGGAAGATCATGATGATATGTATGCAGCGATTGATCTGATTACCGATAAATTGGAGCGTCAAATCCGCAAACATAAAACAAAAGTGAACCGCAAATTCCGCGAAAAAGGCAATCTGACTGCTGTGTTTGCAGCGCTGGAAAATGAGGCAGAGCCACCTGAACTGGATGAGGAGGATAACGATCTTGAAGTTGTCCGCCAAAAGAGCTTTGACCTGAAGCCGATGGACAGTGAAGAGGCGATCCTGCAGATGAACATGCTGGGCCACAGCTTCTACGTGTTCACCAATGCAGAGTCTAATTTAACGAATGTTGTGTACAAGCGTAAAGACGGCCGCTATGGTCTGATTGAAGCGCAATAATAAAACATGAAAACCCCGCTGCTGAGGCGGGGTTTTCGTTTGGTGCGGGTTTCCTATTGGGCTATTTGCAGGAATTGGCCGGCTATTTGCAAATTCGCCTTTCTATTTGCAGATATCAGGCTCTATTTGCGAATATCGCTTTTCTATTTGCAGGTTTTCCCGACCTATTTGCAGCGTCCACATCTTCGCTTAAAACGACACTGCCAAAACCAACCTAAACCGTAAACTTCTCCAATTCCCTCTCCATCACACTAGTCATCTCTTTCAGCTGCTCCACCTTCACCATAACCTGCTCAAACGCGCGTAACTGTTCCTCCGTAGAAGCTGAGATTTCCTCCGTCCCGGCAGCGGTTTCTTCAGTTACGGCCGAAATATTTTCCACAGCGCTTATGACCTGCTGGCTCATCTCACTGGAGCTCTTCATATCATCAACTAGTTTTTCCAGATGGCTATGAATGCCGGATACATGTTCAGAGATGATTTCAAAGACGAGTTCCGTCTCGCTCATCGACTGGGATTGCTCCTTTGAAAGGGCATGTCCCTGCTCGGTGGCGTTGTAAATATGGCTGATTCCATTTTGGATATTGCTGACCATTGACGCAATCAAGTCGGTTGCTTTGGAAGAAGAATCAGCGAGTTTCCGTACTTCTTCTGCCACAACTGCAAATCCTTTACCGGCTTCACCGGCACGGGCTGCTTCAATCGCCGCATTTAATGCCAGCAGATTCGTTTGATCCGCAATATCTTTTACCGTGTTAGCTGCCCCTTCAATTTCCTTGGTGAACTGGGCAAATTCACTGACTGAATTTCTAATATGATTAGACGATTGGGAGATCTCGTCAGCAAGTTTCATTTGTTTTTCTAATGACACTCTGCCATGGTGAACTGATTCCAATGCCTTTGTGCTTTGCACAGCACTCTCGGCACTCGACTGGTGGACAGCTGAAAATTGCTCACCCATCACGCTCATTAACTCGGCAGTTGCCTGAACGTCTTCCGAGATGGCCTGGCTGCCTCTCGCCAATTCATCCGTTGAAACGGCCACCTGGCTGCTGCTTTCATTTAAGCTGTGCATATAGGAAGCCACATCCCCGGCAAATCCTTTTACATTCTGGCTGACCTTTTCTATGGATTGCACGGTTCCTTTCAGGTTCACTACCATTTTAGAAAAAGCTTCCGTTAGTTTATCCACTTCATAGCGGCTGTTTTCTTTAAAGATGAGCTGTGATAAGTCTGCTGTTAAATCGCCCTCTGAAATTTTCTCTGCTTTTTCCACAATCGCATTGATTGGCTTTGTAATTCCTCGGGCTGCCATCCATGAGAATACAGCTGATAAAAGAATAAGCAGCAGGCTTCCTATAAGGGAAGAATTCGTGATAAAGGCGATTTTCTGGCTGGTTTCCTGAAGAATGCCTTCATACCATTCATTTGTGCGCTTCTTTAAAAGGTGCATATCATTTAAAATGCCGGAAATACGTATGCTCTGACGCTTGATTTCCGCTTTGTTACCCTTGTTGAAGGCTTCAGTGGAAACTTTCGATAGCTCTGTATACTTTCCTTCAATGCTGCCAATGATTTTTTTGTGCTCTGGAACTGTGGCAACCGAAGAGAGGGAAGCCAGGTTTTCCTGAACTCCTGTCATCATGGTGAGTGCCTGGTCCTTGTTGGCGTCACTTGAATTGTACGTGTAATTGGCAAGGGACTGGCTTGTCACCACCAGGCTTTGCTCCAGGTCCTTCACTTTTAGAAGAAGTTCCACATCATCTTTAGCGGAGCTTTGGATGTTCAGTGTTTGGTAAATGATAAAGCCGATCATGCTGACCGAGAGTGCGAGCGGGATCAGCGTGACAATAATGAGGCGTTTTCGTAATGTCATGTTGGAACTCCTTTATTCAGCTTTTACTGTGATTTTTCCATTGATTATGTCTTCGGTTGCTTTTTTTAATGCAGCTTTCTGTTCTTCTGTTAAGGTGACGACCCGGATCTCAGAAAGGCCGACACCGTCTTTTGCCAGTCCCCATACATAAGATGAAGCTTCGATTTTCCCGTTTTCCGACAATTCCTTCGCCAGGTTAAAAACAGCAATGTCGATGTTTTTGACCATCGAGGTGGCAACGGCTTTTTCTGCAACAAAATACTGGTCGGAATCGACACCGCCGGCAAGCACACCTTTTTCTTCGGCTTTTTTCAGTGCGCCAAAACCGGTGAATCCGGCAGCAGGGTAAATAAAGTCAGCACCAGCAGCAATTTGTTTTTCAGCAATTTTTCCGCCGAGAGCGGCATCCCCAAAACTTCCGGCGTATTCCGTCAGAACTTCAATTTTCGGATTGAAGTGTTGGGCTCCTTGTACAAATCCATTTTCAAAATGGTGGATGACAGGCACGTCAACACCGCCGATAAATCCCAGTTTGCCTGTTTTGCTTGTCATGGCAGCGAGCATTCCGACAAGGAAGCTGCCTTCATGCTCCTTAAACGTAAGTGAGACCACATTATCAAGCTCGGAAACAGCATCAATCAGCAGAAATTGCTTGTCAGGATATTTCTCAGCCGTTTTTTCAAGTGCTTCCTGTGCTGTGAATCCCAGTCCGATGATCAGGTCATGATTTTCTTTGACCAGCTCTTTAAGCGGCTTTTCAAAATTTCCGTCAGGCGCTTCTTTGTAATCAAACAGAATGCCCAGTTCATCACGCGCTTTCTCAAGTCCCCGGAATGCAGAGTCGTTAAAAGACTCATCTCCAAGTCCAGTGTCTGATAAGAGAATGCCAATTTTATATTCTTTATTTTTCGTTCCGCTTTGATCAGCTGCTGAACAGGCTGATAAAAGCAATGTGAGAATAAGTAGAAAAGATAGTAGTTTTTTCAAGGTGAACCTCCGTGTTGTAAGTTTTAGCCTTAGTTTATATCGGCTGAAATGAGGAGGTATTTAGTCTGAAGTCAGACCTTAATAGAGGGGATTGAAGGGAATAAAAAAAGTGATACCTAAAAAGTATCACTTTAGAAGCACCGTCTTTTTGTGATGGGGAAAATAATAAGTTGTAATTCATTTAAAAAACGAGGGAAAAATGCTCTCAAAAATAAAAAGCTGGCTCAAAAAGGTCGTCATTCAACGCCCTTTTTGAACCGGTCTCTTTTATTAAGCGGAAAATCGGGACTGCCTACCTGACAAATTAAATCACTTCGGTTATGAACTTACACCCTTTGATTTTCTTGAATGTTTCTTTTGCTTCTTTTTCATTGTAAAACTCATACATTTTGATGTTGTTTTTTGAATGAACCGTAATGATCCACAAGGAAATTTTCCACCTTTCAAGATAATTGTTTCCATTTTTATGTAGTGCATTTTGGTTGTTGATAGCAATATCTTATGCTTCCTTTTTTAACGCTGGCTCTTCATCTGCTTCCCAGCATTCCACATTCTTGAGACCCTCGATATTGGAAACAGAAAACACTGGATTTTTTCCTGCTTGTTTCTGCTTCCGATAATCATTTAGAGCAGAAAAAGCGATTTTCCCCAACAAAGCTATCGCAACCAGGTTAATTACAGCCATAATGCCCATAAAGACATCAGCCAGGCTCCAAACTGTGTCAAGTGGAGCCATAGAACCAAACGCTACCATTCCAATTACGGCAAGACGGTATAGGTTTATCCAACCTTTTCCTGACTTTATAAATGAAATGTTTGATTCACCATAGTAGTAATTGCCGACAATTGAACTAAATGCGAACATCAAAATAAGAATGGCGATAAAAATCGCTGCCCATGGCCCGATTTCGGCATTTAAAGCGGATTGAGTCAGAACGATGCCGTTAGATTCACCGGATGTATAAACACCCGATAATAAAATGATAAATGCGGTACAGCTGCATATGACCAGTGTATCAACGAATACCCCAAGTGACTGGATGAGGCCCTGCTTTACAGGATGGCTTACATCTGCAGTGGCCGCAGCATTCGGGGCACTTCCCATGCCGGCTTCGTTTGAAAAGAGGCCCCTTTTGATTCCCAGCATCATGGCCGCTCCGACTCCGCCGCCAACCGCTTCATTTAATCCGAAAGCATTCTGGAAAATAAGGGAGAATACTTGAGGAAGCTCTCCAAAATTTTTGGCCATCACGTAAGCAGCTAAAAGGATGTACATACCAGCCATGGGGGGTACCATCCATTCAGCTGCTTTGGCAATACGTTTAATCCCGCCGAAAATGATGAAGGCTGTAAAGGCTGTAATCCCAAGACCTGTCCAATTCATATCAAAACCAAACGCATGATGAAACGCATTAGTAATCGTATTTGCTTGAACGGAGTTAAAAGCAAGTCCGAATGTGACACTGATCATAATTGCAAATAGAACGCCCATCCAGCGGGCATTCAATGCTTTTTCCATATAATAAGCCGGACCGCCTCGGAATGTCCCTGTTTTTTTATCTTTTACCTTATAAATTTGGGCTAATGTCGATTCAACAAAGGCGGATGCGGACCCGATAAGGGCAATTAACCACATCCAAAAAACCGCTCCAGGCCCGCCGAGGGAAATCGCTATGGCCACACCTGCGAGATTGCCTGTGCCTACACGGGAAGCAGTGCTGATACAAAATGCCTGGAAGGATGAGATACCTTTCTTACTTACCGCCCCTTCACCCAAGAGCCGGAACATTTCACCGATCATGCGAAATTGGACAAACTTCGTCCGGACAGTAAAATAAAGCCCGAGACCGATCAGCATGATAATGAGCACATAACTCCAAAGAAAATTGCTAAAGTCCGCAGTCAGCCAGTTGATTAGTTCCTTCATAAATTTAATCCACCTATTTTCCTTTAATAATAACGAATATATTTTATCCAAATATAATAATTGCTTCATTGTCATAAGAAGCAGCAAACTGTTAGGCGCACCCCAAGACTTTAGAAAAACAGTTGGATGCTAAATGATCCGTTTTAGAAAATGCTTAAATCCCAGTTTTCTGCCATATGTCTTAATAACATGACGCCAGCTAGACTATTTCCGTATTCATCGATAGCCGGACCGTAAATCCCAATGCCGCATCCATCCTGAAACGGTACTTCGTGCCGATTCCTTGGAGGGACCAGTGCCATTATGCCTCCGGAAACGCCGCTCTTTGCAGGTATTCCGACGAAAGCGGCAAATTTGCCTGAAGAATTGTACATTCCACACGTGAGCATTAAGCTTTTGGTTAATCGGGCCACTTCTTTAGGAATCAGTTGTTCTTTGCGGATGGGATGGCAGCCGTCATGTGCCAGAATTAACCCGATCATTGCGATGTCTTCTGTGTTTACCTCGATGGAGCATTGCTTTAAGTAAACCTCTAAAGCTTCCTCGACCTCTAATTCTAAAAAACCCGTTTCTTTTAAATAATAGGCTAACGCCCGATTTCGATGAGCTGTTTTCCATTCGGATTGAAATACTTCTTCATTAATTGCCGGCCGTTTTCCCAGCATGTTTTCCAGTAATTTAAATAAAAATTCTATTTTATTTTGCGGCGAATCCCCGGGCAGAAGGGAGGATACCGTAATGGCTCCAGCATTAATCATGGGATTAAAAGGCTTTCCCGGTTTGTGCATTTCTAAGCGGATAATTGAGTTGAAGGGGTCTCCAGTCGGTTCAACATCTACTCTTTCTAATACATAGGAAATACCGCGGCCCATGCATGCAGCCATAAAACTAATTACTTTTGAGATACTCTGTAATGTAAAAAAGACATTCCAATCTCCAAATTTTATAACCGTTCCATCAGGGCCGATGATGCAAATGCCCAACTCCGACGGATTGGTCTTTGCCAGAGCAGGTATATAGGCTGCACATTTTCCTTCAGCTGCAAAAGAACGGTAATAAGCGACCCATTCATTGAGGCCATTCATCTGCAGATTGCCTGGAGGATGGGTTTCCTTATTCATTATCATTTCGAACATCAGGGTTTATCCTCTCTTTCTATCTTTTTTGTTCCGATGAAAAGGATGTGGAAGAGCAATGACATGTAATAATCTATCTATTTTTTGCTGGTATATGAATGGCCGTAGCCGCTCTGGCTTTACATTAACTATGGAAAACCAGATTTTTTTTAGTGTTCTGATAATTTATAATCTTTGGAAACGCTTCCACCTTTGTACTGATTATGTTATATCCCAAACTACAGAATCAGACCATAATGACTGGATCTCCTCCTTTCAAGCCCATATCGCCAGTTTTTTCTTTTATTTCATCTTTTCATGTCTCGTTTATGCTGCAAAAATCAGCCGTTTTTACAATCGGCCTCTGATCATCGGATTACTGGGCATTCCAATTGAAGTCTTGGCCGACTTGGCGGAGCTGATCGCGCAATATTTTATATTGGGAACAACTATAACAGCAGCTGCGCTTAATGGAATTATGGTCATCGCGATGTCGCACAGCTTTATTGTTATCAGCTTTTTCAATATGCTGAGCTTGTATGAGGCACAGTCTAGGGAAAGGGAGATCCGGAAGCAGAATGAACAATTGCTGATGCTCATATCCAATCTCTATGAGGAATCGGTCTATTTAAAAAAGACACTGAAAAATACTGAGAATATCACGAAAAAATCGTATGATTTATACAAAAGTTTAAGCGGCTGGATTGATAAACAGGTTTCTGTCCCGGTTGGGGAATACCGCCAAAAAGCTTTGGAAATCGCTGGTGAAGTACATGAAGTGAAAAAAGATAACCAGCGTATTTTTTCTGGCCTTTCAAAACTCATTTCGGATAAAAGCATCGCCGATTATATGGACGTACATGAACTGGTGAATATCATCGTGCGGGCAAATGAGAAATATGCTGATTTATTAGGAAAAGACATTCTTTTCGTGAAAACGATTAAACAGGCGCATCCTCATTACCATGTTTTCACCGTCCTATCGATTATTAATAATGTCGTCGCAAACGCGGCGGAAGCGATTGAAAATAAGGGAAGGATCACTATTAGTATCGACAGGCATGGTCATTCGGTTGAATTCAGGATTTGCGATGATGGCCCAGGGATTTCGCCTAAGCAAAAAGCTTTATTATTCATGCCGGGATTTACAACCAAATATGATGATGCCGGCAACCCATCAACCGGGATTGGGCTCTCCTATGTAAAGGAAATTGTCGAACAGCTTGATGGGGACATTACTTTCCATGAAGGGCCAGAAGGAAGAGGGCTAATTTTTATTATCCGCTTACCAGTTATTCAATTAGTTGATAAAGGGTGATTGTGATGCTTTTTTATATAACAGACGATGATGAAGCAGTTCGGTCAATGCTCTCCCAAATCATTGAAGATGAGGATCTTGGCGAGGTAGCCGGGGAAGCTGAAGACGGAGCATTGCTGAATGGGCCGATGCTGTCATTGAAAAACGTCGATATTTTATTAATTGATTTGTTAATGCCGATTCGGGACGGAATAGAGACGATACTTCAAATTAAGCCGGCATTCAAGGGGAAAATAATCATGATTTCACAAGTGGAATCAAAAGAATTAATAGGTGAAGCCTATGCACTTGGCATTGAATACTATATAACAAAACCGATTAACAGGATCGAGGTCATTACTGTCATCAGGAAGGTGATCGAGCGTATTCGATTAGAAAGGTCGATTCAAGATATTCAAAAATCACTGCATAATGTGTTGTCTTTCGATCAAGTTAAGGAGCGGAATAACCCGCCGCATAACAAAAAAAATATAAGAACTTCCGGTCAGTTTCTTTTGTCCGAACTGGGAATAGCGGGTGAAAACGGGAGTAAAGATTTATTGGATATGCTGGATTATTTAAATCAATATGAACAGGATCATATGCTTGAAAAAGGATTTCCACCCCTAAAAGAGATCTTTCTGAACATTGCTAAACGAAAACTTGGCGCATCATACACAGAGCAGGAATTAAAAAAAGAAATTAAAGCATCTGAACAACGGGTGCGCAGAGCGATTTACCAATCCTTAAATCATTTGGCTTCACTTGGTCTTACAGATTTTTCAAATCTGAAGTTTGAAAGCTACGCCTCCAAATTCTTTGATTTTACAAGTGTCAGGCAAAAGATGACAGATCTAAAGCATGAATCAAAACCATCACACTCCCCAACTCGAATCAATACAAAAAGATATATTCAAGTTCTTTTTTTTGAAGCAAAACTTCTATATTTGGAGCCGCATTAAGGACCCTTTCAGAAACAGGAAAAGCTCTGGCAGCAGGGTGGCCGGCATGAACCAGAAACCCCCGTTCGATTTAGCGGACGGGGGTTTCGAAGTTTATTTTAAAACTGTTTTTGAATTTTTAATAGGTTTCTCAATCATAAGCGCAGTCCGGGCAGCAGTCATCCATTCATTCCTCCAGGACCTTATACTTCTCCTTTAATGACTCCGGTGCCATTTTCACCATTTGCTGAAGGACAAAAGATGTAATCACAATATCATCCGTAAAGCCGAAAATCGACAGGAAGTCTGGCACAAGGTCGAGCGGCAGAAGGATATAAAGAAGTCCGGCCGCAACAGGAAAGAGCTTTTTGCCGGCTGATACCTCCCGTGATAGAAAGTAATCCCTCAGGAAGGGCAGGAACTTCCAAAATTTAAATACAAATTTGATGCGTTTGAGAAACTTCATTTCGTTCACCTTTTTCTAGTTCATTCGCTGAATGGAAGCTGCCACCTGAATGCGCGGCGGGTTTTTTACCTCAAGTGTGGCAGCTGATAGATAGCTTGTTTCAAGTATGCTTCAAAAAGTAAATAGAATTAGCCACTTTTGCAAAGTGTTCAATTAGGTATGAATCTCCTCTTTTAATTATTTATATAGGGTAAGAGGGGATATGTTACACTCGTTTTTTTCTCCTTAGGATTGGTTATCGAATAATCGTGATTTTATCCAGATCGGCGCTTTTGACGCCTTCGTTAAAAATTAATCTTGTTTTAAATTGAAAAATCCGGTCTGGTGCAGAGCAGGGAATGTCTTCAGGCAGCTGGAAGTTAAAGTCCATTTTGTTGGTTTCTTCTGATTCAATGACTTTGGTGGACAGAATGGTCGCTGTCCCGATCACTTCCTCTTTCTCATCCTCAGGCGATGTCATGACCAGATCACACTCAATCCGCTTGATCTGCTGCTCAATGGTTCCTCCTTCAATCAGGAAGATTCCGCTCACATTTTCCCCAGGTGAATATTGTAGCTTTGGCAGCTGCAGATCAATTTTCGCAGAGCCTATTCCAAGCATTGACATGTATTTTCGTAAAATCAACAAAGATCTCTCCTCTAATTTTATATAGGGGGGAGCTGCTCGCTCACACCACAGTTTTGCTGTTTCCTTCTATACGTGCTAATCATGATAAAGTTTCAGGCAATTTTCCTTCTACCTATTCCTCCATTTTATAAAGTCAAACGTTCTGCGGTGCGGGCTCGTATATAAAAAGGGCCTTTACCGCGGTGGTAAAGGCCCATAAATAAAGACCTCTACCAGATTTGGTAAAGGTCTTGCTAACAATTGTTTAGATTGCCAACAAAGCCGAGAGCAACTGCTCCGTAATGACGACTCTGCTGTAAAAGCTACTCCCCTTTAGGAGAAACTATTCAATTTATAGGTACATCATATTGGATATTTCCTATTTTGTCAATAATTCAAAATAGTTTAGTTTTCCGAAATAAATACCAACATAATTTTTAAATAATTTGTTATAATCAGAATTAACTATTTTAACACTTTAATACAGAGGTGAACTCCATGAATTTTGATTTCCAAAACCACCCATATCCATCCCAGCGAACGACCGTCATGGCAAACAACGGCATGGTCGCAACGTCTCAGCCGCTGGCGGCACAGGCTGGACTAGATATCATGAAAAAAGGCGGAAATGCCATAGATGCAGCGATCGCTACAGCGGCTGCTCTTACAGTCGTTGAACCGACCTCCAACGGAATCGGCGGCGACGCATTTGCCCTCGTCTGGACGAAAGGGGAACTGCATGGCTTGAATGCAAGCGGCCCTGCTCCAAAGTCCATTAGCATAGAAGCTCTAAAGGAAAGAGGCTTTGAAAAAATGCCGACACACGGCTGGATGCCGGTTACGGTGCCTGGTGCTCCATCCGCATGGGCTGAGCTTTCCAAGCGATTCGGCAGGCTTCCGTTAAAAGAAGTCCTTCAGCCCGCTATTGATTATGCGGAAAAAGGCTATCCGCTAACACCGATCCTCGGCAAGTACTGGCAGTATGCGTATAAAAAGTTCAAACAGATTTTGACGGACGACGAATTCCAGCATTGGTTTGAAACCTTTGCTCCGGATGGACGGGCTCCTGAAATTGGCGAGATCTGGCGTTCTGAGGGACATGCTGCCACTTTAAGAGCCATTGGCGAAACAGACGGCGAGAGCTTTTACCGCGGTGAGATCGCTGATAAAATCGATGCTTTTTCAAAAAAATACAATGCCTTTTTATCAAAAGAAGACCTTGCAGATTACAAGGCGGAATGGGTGGACCCCATCAAAGTTAACTATCGTGGCTATGATGTTTGGGAAATCCCGCCGAACGGCCAGGGGCTTGTGGCTCTTCTTGGTTTAAACATTGCTAAAGGCTTTGAATTTGGTGATAAAGAAACAGCGGATACCTATCACAAACAAATCGAAGCGATGAAGTTAGCTTTCACAGATGGCAAGGCATTTATTACAGATCCGGCTGAAATGAAAGTGACAGTTGAAGAATTGCTTTCAGAGGAGTACGGTGAATCCCGCCGAAGTGAGATTGGAGTGGAAGCAGTAACGCCTGAGCCATATCAGCCGCCGCGCGGAGGTACTGTGTATCTGGCAGCAGCTGACAGTGAAGGGAATATGGTTTCCTTCATCCAAAGCAATTATATGGGATTCGGCTCAGGGCTTGTCATTCCGGGAACGGGAATTGCCCTTCAGAATCGCGGACATGACTTCTCTCTTGATCCCGAGCACCATAATGCACTGAAGCCGGGCAAGAAAACATATCATACGATTATTCCTGGATTCCTGACAAAAGACGGAGAAGCGGTTGGACCGTTCGGTGTGATGGGCGGCTATATGCAGCCGCAGGGGCATATGCAGGTGGTCATGAATACAGTGGATTTCCATTTGAACCCGCAGGCTGCCCTTGATGCGCCAAGATGGCAGTGGATTGAAGGGAAAAAGGTCCAGGTGGAGCCTCATTTCCCTATTCACATTGCGCAGGCCCTGGTGCGCAAAGGACATCAAATCGAGGTAACCGTTGACACAGGCGGATTCGGCCGCGGCCAAATTATCTGGCGAGATCCAAAAACAGGCGTGCTTATGGGCGGAACAGAACCGAGAACTGACGGATCAATCGCCGCCTGGTAATAAAAAGTGAGGAAGCAGCACGCATATAAGAGTAAAATAACCATATAAAAGGTAAAGGGGAGCGGACCAGACAAAAGCCGCTCCTTCACCTGCTTTTTCCGGGGTGGAGTACTTTCAAATTAAAAGAGGTGATTGCATCATGAAGCAGGCTGACATCTTTATGGCTTTTTTCCGCGTTGGCATTCTGGGATATGGCGGCGGCCCGTCGTCGATTCCCCTTGTCCATAAAGAGGTTGTTGATAAATATAAATGGATGGATACGGATGAATTCGGCGATGTGCTGGCGCTGGGCAACGCACTTCCCGGTCCGATTGCCACAAAAATGGCCGGCTATATCGGCTATCGTGTTGGCGGCATTCTGGGCATGGTCACTGCACTTGCAGCAACAATGGTACCAACAATTGTCCTTATGATTATTCTTCTTACCGCATTAAATACATTCAAAGACCAGCCATGGGTAGCAGGCATGACAAAGGCAGTCGTTCCAGTTGTGGCCGTGATGCTGGCAACACTCACTTGGGACTTTGTTAAAAAGTCCTCGAAATCATCTCTGGGCTGGGGCTGGACACTCCTTTTTGTGGCCGTAAGCTTAATTCTTCTTGAATTCGTTAATATTCATCCTGCGATTATCATTTTTGTTTTGCTGACTGCGGCTCTCCTGAAAAAAGATAAAGCGGATAAAAATGAGGCAAAAAAGGAGAGGAATCTCGCATGATTTACGTTCAGATCTTCTTGGCATTTTTCATTCCGGGGATTCTAGGATACGGCGGGGGACCGGCATCCATTCCGCTGGTTGAGAATGAAGTGGTTGACCATTATGGCTGGCTCACAACAAATGAATTCAGTGAAATGCTGGCAATGGGCAATGCTCTGCCGGGACCGATTGCAACGAAAATGGCCGGCTATATTGGTTATGAACAGGGAGGAATCCTTGGAGCCATCGTGGGAGTCTTCGCCACTGTAGCTCCATCGCTGATTCTAATGATTGCCTTGCTCGGACTTCTTATGAAGTATAAGGAATCGCCGCGCGTCAAGCGCATGACTACTTATATCCGGCCGGTTATCGCGGTCCTGCTTGGCATCATGACGTATGACTTCTTTTTCTCTGCATACGAAGGTGCCGGCATCTGGCAGACCCTTTTCATCGGGCTGGTTAGCTTCTTTTTAATGGAAAGGCTTAAGGTTCATCCGGCTTATGTTATCGCTGGAGCGCTTGTATACGGAGGACTTGTTTTAGGATAGGGGGAAGGTTTTTATGACATTTTCCATCGTGGGATACGATCCGAAGGAAAAAGAATGGGGAATTGCGGTTCAATCGAAATTTCTTGGAGTCGGTGCAGTAGTACCTTTTGCTAAAGCAGGTATTGGAGCCGTTGCGACTCAGTCCTACGCCAATACTTCTTATGGACCGCGTGCATTGCAATTGATGGAAGAGGGAAAAACGGCCGAGGAAGCCCTTGAAATCATTACTAAAGATGATCCCGAAAAAGAGCTCCGCCAGGTCGGACTGCTGGATAGAATGGGAAACCCGGCAACGTTCACAGGGGAAGGCTGCTATGATTGGGCTGGAGGGATGACCGGACATCACTTTGCCGCGCAGGGCAATATCCTGGTGGATGAAAAAACGGTTGAGGCAATGGGCCAAACGTTTATCTCAACAGACGGCACTCTGGCTGAGCGCCTGCTTGCCGCCTTGAATGCAGGCCAGGCAGCTGGCGGTGACAGCCGGGGCCAGCAATCCGCAGCCCTTCTTGTAGTGAAAGAAGCTGGCGGATACGGAGGATTTAACGACCGCTACATCGACTTGCGGGTTGATGACCATCCGGAGCCGATTAACGAGCTGATTCGGATTTATCATCTGCAGCAGCTGTACTTTGCACCGTCAAAGGCTGAACGGGTTGCGGCCATTGAAGGTGAGGTAAAAGAGGAGCTTGTACTGGAATTAACTCGGCTCGATTATTTAAAGGCTGGTCAGAGTGATGAACAGCTATTGAAAGCATTAACGGCCTTTATTCATACCGAAAACTTCGAAGCCCGCGAGCAGGAAGCGGGAAAAATTGATTTGGATGTTTTGGCTTATATGAAAAAGCTGTGAAAACGGAGAGGGAGCTCTTCGTTTTTTCTTTGGGTTCAGAATAGATGTTAGATCAGGAAGTGACTATTTAATTTAAGCTTCCTTAACCTGCCAAATGTTTAAATCAACTGAAATAATGCCTTACTTCCCGATAAATGTTAGGATAGTATAGTTAAACGAATTTGGTAGGAGAGATTTAGAAGATGTCAACAGTAAAAGTAAGCAGAAACGAACCGTGCCCATGCGGAAGCGGAAAAAAATATAAAAAATGCTGCGGCAGCAGGGATGCTGTTTCGATAAAGGATGTATTGAATCACGAAGTTCTTGAGCTTCAAAAGGAAGCAAGGGTCTTTGCACTTACTCATTTTGCGGAAGATATGAAAGAGGATTTCAAAGATCTTTTGGAAATACTTGAAGACATTGAACCGCAGGAAAAAGAGTTCTATGAATTTGTGCACTCTTTCTGGTATGTTCTTTTTGGAACGTTGGAAGATATGGACTCCATCATGGATGAGTTCATTCATTCTAAGCTGCCAGCCGTCGCGCGCCCCCGCTTAAAAAACATTTTGAAGTCGTGGGAGGACAGCAAAGCAGCAGCTGGGAAATTAATTGAAGTGACTGAAAACAGAGCAGTTATCGAGGATTGTCTGACCGGAAAGGTTTACAATGTCTCCCTATTTGGTGATATGGAAGTTAGTGAAGGGAACTTTGCCTTTGCCATGCTGCTTCCTTATGGAGAAGAGTATGTGGCATTTCCTGCTATATTTGACCTGCCGGGAGATAATGCTGCACAGTTTGCAGATTACATCCAATATTCCTTCGAAGAATCCGGATATGAGAATCCGGAAGAATACATGGCTGAATTCCTCATTGACCTTATGAATGACACGCCAAAATCATTATCTGGTCCAAATATGGACAATTTCGACTGGCCTACCAAGGGTGCAGAGCAGGTTGCCAACATGTTCCGGGACGATATGATAAAAGCTGATGAAGAGCCATGGCTGATTGGCATGGGAATTTCACTTTGGATGGAGTACATCGAGAAAACCGGTAAACAGGTTAAAAAGCCTGATAACTATGTTGCCGGCCTGCGATACCTTGTAAGCACAATAGCTCCTGTAAAGGAAAATCTCACTCAGAAAGAATTCGGAGAGTTATACGGCATCAATGCCAACCGGGTTTCCACTTATTATGGCGAGATTTACGACGCAGTCGAGAAAACTATTGTTGAACTGATTGAATCGTCGAATTCATAAAATGGAGAGCATCGCTGCTCTCTGTTTTTATTTATGGGGAATGTTGGTCTGAGTCCGGACTTAGAGCCAACTTCGGACACAACCTTGGGAAAAAAGCGATCCTGAGTCCGAACCCAAGCCAAATTCGGACACAAACCTGGGAAAAAAGCGATCCTGAGTACGAACCCAAGCCAAATTCGGACACAATCCCGAGGAAAAAGTCATTCTGAGTCCGAACCCAGCCCAACTTCGGACACAAATCCCTGAAAAAAGCGATTCTGAGTCCGAACCCAGCCCAACTTCGGACACACCCCCTCGTAAAAAGCGAACCTGAGTCCGAACCCAAGCCAACTTCGGACACACCCCCTCGTAAAAAGCGAACCTGAGTCCGAACCTAAGCCAACTTCGGACACAATCCCGAGGAGAAAGTCATTCTGAGTCCGAACCCAGCCCAACTTCGGACACAAATCCCTGAAAAAAGCGATCCTGAGTCCGAACCTAAGCCAACTTCGGACACAATCCTGGGTAAAAAACGATCTTGAGTCCGAACCCAGTCCAACTTCGGACCCAACCCCCGATAATAAGCCGCCCAGCCCCCGAACGGAAACCAGTGTCCCTATCATCAAACTAACGACCTCGATTAACCCCGCATGCGGCATAAGTTGTCACCCCCCTCTCAAAGTGGTAATATTAATAAGAAATAATGTGAATTTTCATGGGAGGATTCTGCCGGGAAACAGCGAATTTATTACTACCTGTGCAATGATATTAACTATGAAATCAGATATGTCCGGCCCTGAATAAAGAGCTGTCATATCCAACATAAAGGAGCGTTTTTATGCTTGGGATTTTAAATAAAGTGTTTGATCAAAATAAACGCGAAATAAAGCGCCTCACCAAAATGGCAGAAGAAATCGATGCCCTTGCATCTGATATGGAGAAATTATCGGACGAGCAGCTGCGCGAGAAAACGGAAGAATTCAAAGCCCGCTATCAAAAGGGCGCAACTGTCGATGATCTGCTGACTGAAGCCTTTGCGGTTGTCCGTGAAGCAGCGAAGCGCGTTCTTGGCTTATATCCATATCCGGTTCAGTTAATGGGGGGGATTTCCCTTCATGATGGAAACATTTCCGAGATGAAAACGGGTGAAGGTAAAACCCTGACTGCAACTATGCCGGTTTACCTTAATGCCTTAACAGGAAAAGGCGTGCACGTTGTAACGGTCAACGAATACCTCGCAAGCCGTGATGCCACTGAAATGGGTCAGCTCTACGAATTCCTTGGCCTGACTGTTGGTCTTAATTTAAACGGACTTTCCAAAGAAGAAAAGCAGGCTGCATATGCGGCTGATATCACATACAGCACAAACAATGAGCTTGGGTTTGATTACCTTCGCGATAACATGGTTCTTTATAAAGAGCAGAAGGTACAGCGTCCTCTTCACTATGCTGTAATCGATGAGGTTGACTCCATTCTTATTGACGAAGCGCGTACACCGCTGATCATTTCCGGCTCAGCCCAGAAGTCTACACAGCTTTATATTCAGGCCAATGCGTTTGTCAGCCGCCTGAAAAAAGACGAAGATTTTACGTATGATGAAAAAACAAAAGGCGTGCAGCTGACTGAAGAAGGGATGACAAAAGCAGAGAAGGCTTTTGGAATCGATAACCTTTTCGACATTTCGCATGTTGCACTTAACCACCATATTACACAGGCGCTTAAGGCACATTCCAGCATGCACCTGGATGTCGATTATGTCGTTCAGGACGATGAAATCGTCATCGTTGACCAATTTACCGGCCGTCTGATGAAGGGCCGCCGATACAGCGATGGGCTTCACCAGGCGATCGAAGCGAAGGAAGGCCTTGAAATCCAGAACGAGAGCATGACCCTTGCAACTATTACATTCCAGAACTATTTCCGTATGTACGAAAAGCTTGCCGGTATGACTGGTACGGCGAAAACGGAAGAAGAGGAATTCCGAAATATCTACAATATGAACGTTGTGGTGATTCCGACAAACCGTCCGATCGCCCGTGATGACAGAGCAGATTTGATTTATGCTACAATGGATGGCAAATTCCGTGCTGTCGTAGAAGATATTGCCGAGCGTCATAAAAAAGGACAGCCTGTACTCGTCGGTACAGTGGCGATCGAAACATCTGAAATCATCTCTAAATACCTGAGCAAAAAAGGTGTTCCGCATAACGTCCTAAATGCGAAGAACCACGGCCGTGAAGCGGAAATTATCCTGGATGCCGGTAAGCAGGGTGCTGTAACGATTGCCACAAACATGGCAGGTCGCGGTACGGATATCAAGCTAGGTGAAGGTGTAAAGGAAATTGGCGGTCTTTGCGTTATTGGGACAGAGCGTCATGAAAGCAGACGTATTGATAACCAGCTCCGCGGACGTTCCGGACGTCAGGGAGACCCGGGTGTCACGCAATTCTACCTCTCCATGGAAGATGAATTGATGCGCCGTTTCGGTTCTGACAATATGAAATCGATGATGGAACGCCTTGGAATGGATGACACTCAGCCAATCCAGAGTAAAATGGTTTCAAGAGCTGTTGAATCTGCGCAAAAACGCGTTGAGGGCAACAACTTCGATGCCCGTAAGCAGCTTCTTTCTTACGACGATGTTCTTCGTCAGCAGCGTGAGATTCTTTACGGTCAGCGAAACGAAGTCCTGGAATCTGAGAACTTGAGAGAGATCGTTGAAAAAATGATCATGACCAGCATTCAGCGCAATGTGGAAGGTTATGCACCTGGACATGAAGATGAAGAAAACTGGAACCTGCAGGGTATCATTGACTATGTAAATGGCAACCTTCTTAATGAAGGTGACCTTACTGTAAATGACATCCGCGGCAAGGATGCGGAGGAAATTGCCGAAACCATTTTTGCCAAGGTTAAAGAACGCTATAATGAAAAAGAAGAAATGCTTAGTCCTGAACAAATGCGTGAATTTGAAAAAGTTATCGTGCTTCGTGCCGTTGACTCCAAGTGGATGGATCACATCGACGCAATGGATCAGCTTCGTCAGGGAATCCATCTGCGTGCGTATGGCCAGACAGATCCGCTCCGTGAGTACCAGGGAGAAGGCTTTGCCATGTTTGAAAACATGATTGCATCCATTGAAGAGGATGTAGCCAAGTACATCATGAAAGCTGAAATCCGCAACAACCTCGAGCGCCAGGAAGTGGCCAAAGGCCAGGCCGTCAACCCGAAAGAAGACGGCGAAAAGGTTAAGAAGAAACCTGTCGTTAAACAGATGGACGTTGGACGCAACGACCAATGCATCTGCGGCAGCGGCAAGAAATATAAAAACTGCTGTGGAGCAGAATAGAAAAGCGGAAGCGCCTTGCCCACGAAGGAACGCAGACTAAGAACACCACGTCCTGTGGCAACGTCTGCATGACCCGCATCCT
>NZ_NJQY01000022.1:0-61450 GCF_010628845.1 Bacillus sp. 22-7
TGCCGACGCGCAGGCAGAGGCTTAGTTGAACCAATCGGGTTCGTAGTGTCGATTGATCGAAGCGCTAGCGGAGATCTTAGCGACACTAGAACGCGACTAACAATCAGTGGGGATAAGGAAAACCCCCACTGATTGAAGTTTCACTTTATGCTATTGGATAATTTTGAACAAATGGATGAAGAACGATTTCGTCTATCATCATGTGTTTCGGTGCTGATGCCATGTAAACAACAGCATTTGCGATATCTTCGACTTTCAGCCAATCTTTTTTCTCTTCGAGTCCCTGCTTGGATTCTGCAAAGAACGTATCAACCATTCCAGGATTTATCGTTCCGACGCGGATACCGTATTCTCTGACTTCCTGAGCTAAAGATCCCGAGAAGCCTTGAACTGCATATTTTGTTGCCGTATAGGCTGATCCATTCGGTATAGTATACCTGGCTACATCTGAAGAAATGGTAATGATTGTACCTGATTTCCGCTCTTTCATATGCGGCAGTACTGCCCTGCTTCCGAGAAAAACTCCCTGCACATTGACTTCAAAGACTTTTTTCCACTCTTCCAGTGTCGTTTCATCAACCTGTTTAAAAAAGCCCATACCTGCATTGTTCACAAGAAGGTCAAGCTGCCCGTATGTCTGAAGAGTTTTTTCAACTGCTGCCTTTACTTGTGCTTCATTTGAGATATCCGCCTGAATGGGCATTACATCTGAAAATCCCATTTTATTGAGGTCTTCTGCAGATTGATGTATTTCCTCTGAACTTCCAATCAGGGTTAGCTTCATGCCCTGCTGAGCCAGCTTAACAGCGATTTCCTTGCCGATCCCTCTGGATGCACCTGTTACAATTGCCGTTTGTCCCTTTAACATCGAATCTTCCTTTCTGTTGACACTTCTGGGTGTGAAATTTATTTTGATAGTGAAATACCCATTCTTTCTTCGACGATGCCCATAAATGCTTTTTGAACGGATTCCAGTTTCTCCTTGCTGCCGGCTAATGAAGAGTCATTGATTCCAAAGTAAAATTTAATTTTCGGTTCTGTACCTGATGGCCTTAGGCAGATCCAGTTACCTTCTTCGAAGAAATACTTAATAACATTGGACTTTGGCAGGCCGATATTCTCCTCTGTTCCATCTGCTTCCGTTCTGATTCCTGTTAAGTAATCTTCTACAGCCTGAACTTTCATGCCTTCAAGTTCCTTTATCGGATTAGCACGGAAAGATGCCAGTGTCTGCTGGATTTTTTCAGCTCCTTCAATTCCTTTGAGTGTCATTGAATTTAATCCTTCAAGGAAATAGCCAAACTCATCAAATAAGCTGAGCAATGCTTCATATAGGGACATGCCTTTCTTTTTATAATAAGCAGCCATTTCTGTCGCAAGCAGGGCTGCCTGGATAGCGTCCTTGTCCCTTGCAAAGTCGCCGATAAGATATCCATAGCTTTCCTCATATCCGAACAGGAAGCTGTATTCACCCGACTCTTCATATCCCTTGATTTTTTCTGCAATGAATTTGAAGCCAGTTAAAACATCAATGGTTTCTACTCCAAAAGAAGAGGCAACCCTGCGGCCAAATTCAGATGTAACGATCGTTTTTAGCATGATGCCATTGTCAGGCAATGTATTCTTTTCTTTTTTCTGAGAAAGTATGTAGTGAAGCAGCAACGCCCCTGTCTGATTCCCTGTCAAAAGAACATACTCACCTTCTTTGTTCTTCGCAGCGATTCCAAGCCGATCGGCGTCCGGGTCTGTAGCAATTAATAAATCTGCATTGGTTTCTCTTCCATCTCTCATTGCCAGCTCAAAAGCATCTTTTTCCTCTGGATTAGGGCTCTTTACTGTTGAGAACTCAGGATCCGGGAGCTCCTGTTCCTTTACCACATGCACATTTACATAACCCAGCGCTGATAAAGCCTCTCTGACAGGCTTGTTGGCCGTACCGTGAAGAGGCGTAAATACTACACGCACATCCGCTTCGTTCGCAGCACCGGGATTTTCGGAAATGGTAAGGAGCTGCTTCTGATAGGCCTGATCAACTGTTTTGCCGATCATGGTGATGAGCCCTTTTTCCTTTAATACATCTTCATCCATTACTTCTATCAGCAACTCGTTTTCTAATTCATTTACTTTGCTTATAACAATGTCAGCTTCCGAGGGAGTCAGCTGAGCCCCATCAGATCCATACACCTTATAACCATTGTATTCCGGAGGATTATGGCTGGCTGTAATGACTATACCTGCATACGCATGCAGGTACCGGACTGCGAATGAAAGTTCGGGAGTTGGACGAAGCTCGTCAAATACATACGTCTGTATGCCCCTGCTTGCAAGTGTTTTAGCCGCTTCCATTGCAAATTCCGGAGACATCCGGCGTGAATCATAAGCAATAGCCACTCCCCTATTTTTTGCTTCCAATCCTTTTTCCTCTATGTAAGCCGCTAATCCTGCAGATGCCTTCCGGACAGTATAGATATTCATGCGGTTTGTTCCCGGGCCAATTTCCCCGCGCATGCCTCCTGTTCCGAATTCCAGTCCCTTATAAAATGCTTCTTCAAGGAGCTTTTCATTTCCCTGCAGACCTTTTAGCTGTTCTAATAATTCATTGTCCAGATCCTCATGGTTTATCCATCGTTCTGCTGCTGTTTTCCATTCCATTGTATAACCTCCTAAAAAAAGCTTCTGCATATCCTTTTCGAGTTTCAGATGGATATTCCTTTTAATAATATCCGAGTTATTTTGACAAAATTCCACCCTGAGATTATGATTATGTATTCTTCCATGAAAAAGCATTTGAGCGCCAGGTGAAAGGCGCTCAAGCTGCAACTATATATTACTTCTTATATTTAATGCTGTAAATATCATGCCGGCGGTCTTTTAGCTGGCGTACTGTGCCATCCTGCCTCTGGCGGCGGAGGATTTCCAGATCAACATCCCCTATCAGGACCATTTCGATATTCGGATTTGTTTCCCCCACTATGCCATCCCTTGCAAACTCAAAATCGGATGGGGCAAAAATCGCAGATTGTGCATACTGAATATCCATATTCTCTGTTTGCGGAAGATTGCCTACCGTACCTGAAATAACCGTGTATACTTGATTTTCAACAGCGCGCGCCTGAGCACAATAGCGTACCCTTAAATATCCCTGGCGATCTTCGGTACAGAAAGGGGTAAATATTATTTTTGCCCCTTTATCAGTAGCAATTCTCGCCAGCTCAGGAAATTCGATGTCATAGCAGATTTGAATGGCTATTTTTCCGCAGTCCGTATCAAATACCTTTACTTCATCTCCGCGGCTGATTCCCCACCATTTGCGCTCATTTGGCGTAATATGGAGCTTATACTGCTTTTCAATCGTTCCATCCCGGCGGAAAAGGTAAGCAATATTATATATCTCGTCATCATCTTCTTTAACAAAATGAGAGCCGCCAATAATATTGATATTATACCTGACTGCCAAATCCGTAAATAACTCGATGTATTGCTCAGTGTATTCTGTCAGCTTTCTTACCGCTAGGCTAGGTGAACGTTCTTCCAAAAAGGACATCAGCTGGGTAGTAAATAACTCGGGGAAAACCGCAAAGTCGGACCCTGAGTCAGAAGCTACATCTGTAAAATATTCCACCTGATGAGCAAATTCATCGAAGGATTTTATCTGCCGCATTAAATATTGAACCACGCATATACGTACCGGGTAGCTCGTTTTATAAAAGCGTTTGCTCATTGGTCTGTAGTCGACATTATTCCATTCCATCAGGGTGGCATATTTATTTGACTGCACATCGTCAGGCAAATAGTTGGGATTAATCCTCATCAGGGTAAATCCATTCAGGAGCTGAAAGGATAAAACCGGGTCATAGATTTTATGAAGCGACACCTCGTTAACATATTCTCGCGGGTTCATTTCATTGGAGTATTTATGATAGTTTGGAATTCGTCCGCCTATGATGATGCTTTTTAAATTTAAAGACCTGACAAGCTCCTTCCTTTCTTCATACAGGCGATGGCCGATTTTCATTCTGCGGTAATCAGGATGAACCATTACTTCTATTCCATAAAGGTTATAGCCTTCCGGATTATGGTTCGTTATGTATCCTTTGTCTGTCACATCATCCCAGGAATGACGGTCATCATACTCATCAAAATTTATAATAAGGCTTGAACAGGATCCAATGATTTCCCCGTCATATTCTGCAACAAACTGGCCTTCAGGGAAAATTTCCAGATGGCTTTCAAGCTGATCCTTCTTCCAGGGAACCATGCCGGGAAAACATAACTCCTGAAGGGCAATGATATGATCTATATCTGAATGCCGGGTATTTCTGATAATCATTTTCTTCTCAAACTTCGTTAAATCAAGCTTTGTCAATGGTGGTGCACTCCTTTTGTCAGAAAAGCGGAAGCGCCTTGCCCACCCCCGACATCTCGAGGGGGTAGGCTGCTTGCGCTAGACAGTTTTCAAAGTTAAGATTTTATACTTGCTTTCTCTCGTAATAAATCTCCTGGGAGCTGTTACAAAGATCAGCCTCTCCAGAGATGTACAGATTTCTTTTCCCTTTTTTGCTGCATTCGTAACTTCTTAAGTAAATTCCCTCTTAATTATCTTGCTTCTTTTCCTTTGTATATATTTCTATAAAAGTGTTAAATGTCTTCTTTTAATTTATAACCCGTTAATATCTTTGCCACAAAAGCCCTATTTCTGCTGATTGTCTGCACATGTTGATTTACAAGGGATGTCCAATAGCTTTATAATTTTAGAGTACATATTAATAAGGAGATTATTATGGAGAAAACACAAACAGACCGGCGGGAGAATTTGCTGTTTATTGCCTGGGCAGCTTCGATTCTTGCTATGTTCGGCAGCCTTTATTTTTCGGAAATCAGGCAATATGAACCGTGCGAGCTTTGCTGGTATCAGAGGATTGTCATGTATCCCTTTGCTGTCATACTAGGCTTGGGTGTGGTTAAAAAGGATTATCGCATCAGCTTATATACAATGGTGTTATCTGCTGTTGGAGCCGGTATTTCCATCTACCACTACTCAATTCAAAAGATTTCATTTATGGCTGATCATGCAGCAGCATGCGGGAGAGTTCCCTGTACGGGGCAGTATATTAATTGGCTGGGATTTGTTACAATTCCATTTTTAGCATTAGCAGCTTTTATTATTATTTTTATTTGCAGTTATCTTGTCTGGAAGAAAACGAAGGAGGCAGCAGAATAATGAAAAAGGTCATTATATTTCTTGCCATTATCGTTGCATTATTTGCAGCAGTTGGAATGTTAACTAAAATGCAAAACGAAGAAAAAGTGTCTGAGAAAAATCCATATGAAAAGGATTCACTTCATCCTGAAACAGTCAAACAGCTTGGAGACCCGAATTATCAAAACCTGATCCTTCCCGAAGAATTGGACAAAAAGTTAGATGAAAAAGAAGATGTAACGGTTTATTTTTATAGCCCGACATGCCCTCATTGCCAAAAGACTACTCCAGTGGTGGCTCCGCTTACAGAAGATATGGGAATTGATCTGGTGCAATTCAACCTGCTTGAATTTGAAGACGGCTGGGACAATTACGGAATAAAGGAAACTCCAACAATCGTTCAATTCAAGGACGGCAAAGAGGTTAACAGAATTACCGGTTCACAGGAAAAAGAAGTTTTTGAACAGTGGTTTAATGAGAATTCCAAATAACCCAAAAACGCCTGCTGCAGCAGGCGTTTTTTCATACAAGCAATTCATTTGCGGCTTTAGCATAAACACTGAATAAATCATTCCGGGGCATTCTCTCTCCGCAAAAATGACTGTAATCAAACGGAAATGATAAGCCGAATTCTTGAAGTATTTGAACATTTTTGAAGAATATCGTTTCATATTTGCCGCTGATTGGGCGGGATTCCAGGATAGCCATGAGCGTCTGCAGCCCTGCTATAACCTGGTAAGCCTCCTTTAATGTTCCAAAGTATTCAAAGTGTCTGGTAGAAGTATGTAAAATCTTCTGCTGTTCAAATTCTCTTATATCATCGTCTGTGAAATAAAGAGGAAACACATTTGAATAGAATTTTCCTATTAATTCTTGAATTTTTAGTTCCTGATCAGGAGTTGATGCAAATACAACCTTCACTGATAACCCACCTTTGTAATCCTTGTAATCAGTTCGTAATATATACATAAGAATATCATATTCTAAAAGCCCTTTAGGGTGGTAATTATACCCATGGAGTAGGGATTTGTTGGTATTTATTCCTCCTCCGGAAATAGATGGCACAGGTATAATGCTAAATAATTAGTTCTAAAGATCTATAATAACCCCCTTTTCAGCAAAAAAAAAGGTGATTTTAAATATTACAATAATTTTTCGAGGACCACTATTCCTTTTATCAGCTGGCTTTAAAGGCTAAAATATTATTGTCATTAATTTATATGTAATAAAGGTCAGATTATTCAATCAGGATAAGGAGTAATTTATGGTAAAACTACAAAGGTTTGGTGAATGGTGTGAAATAGAAGTACCTGCCCACTGGGAGGGATATTCAATCGAATATATTGTCAGGACATTATGGGGAGCACCAAAGAAACAAACACACAATATGAGAATGAAAAAACAGGTATTATCCAATGATGAACCTGCCAATTGGACAAAACCTGTGCATGCAGGAGATAAATTAAAATTTCAATTTTTCGAGGAGGAAGATCCAGGCGTTATCCCATCATATTATGAGATTGATGTTCTTTTTGAAGATGACCATATGCTTGTTTTGAATAAACCGGCCGGTATGGACACGCATCCTAACTTACCGGATCAAACGGATACCCTCGCAAACGCTGCAGCTTTTCATATACAAATGCAGGGGGAGTATAGAGGCATAAAACATATACATCGCCTGGATCGTGACACAACCGGAGCCATTTTATTTGCGAAACATGCATTAGCTGGTGCAATTCTGGATAAAGAGCTGGAAGAAAGAAGAATTAAGCGCACATATTTAGCTTTAGTCCATGGCAAAATGTCAAAGAATAGAGGGACCATAAGGGAACCAATTGGGAGGGACAGGCATCATCCAACCAGGAGAAGGGTATCCCCCGGCGGTCAGCCTGCTTCAACGAACTATGAATTAATTGAGTACTATCCTAAACAAAATCTTTCACTTATTAAGTGCCGTTTGGATACAGGCAGAACACACCAGATCCGTGTTCATCTAAGCCATATTGGACATTCTCTTGCAGGGGATACTTTATATGGCGGTAAACCTGTTTTTGCACGTCAGGCACTGCATGCAGTAAAGCTTGAGATTCCGCATCCATTCTTAGAGGAGGCTATAGTCTGTCATGCGCCTTTCCTGGATGATCCCGGGATTTTTAAGGGAATTGACCCATATCGTTTTTAACTTAGAGCTGCCTTATCTTAAGGCAGCTTTAGTTTTCTGCTAAAAAGCAGAGGGATTGATGCAAAAAAAAAGAAGCCCCAAACGGGACTTCTTTTGATTAATTCAATTAGTCATGAGATTTACGCATAGCCTTCATGATGAAGCCTACGATGAATACAAGCACGATAGCACCAATTAAAGCAGGAATAATAGCAAAGTCAGCTACGACTGGTCCCCAATCACCAAGAATTAATGACCCTAACCATGCACCAATGAAACCAGCGATGATGTTACCGATAATTCCGCCTGGAATATCTCTTCCCAAAATCATACCTGCTAACCAACCAATAATACCACCTATAATTAATGCCCATAAAAAGCTCAACATTGAAAATCACTCCTCGTTTTAATTTATTTTAGCTTTTGATCAGATAAAGAATTTCATTCAGCTGCGCAGCTTTTGGTGATCTTATCTGCTTGTACAATTAAATTACCCAGGATTCATTATCTAAAACCAAAAATTTAAAAACTATTCTACTGGAAAAATTTTATAAAATAAAAAAACACCCGTTAGGATGTTTTTTGCAATATGATTTTAGAAATCAAAATTGTCCGGATCTGCTCCAAAGCGATGGTTATTATTTAATGCATTTATTTGTCTCATTTCATCTTCAGTTAATATAAAATCAAATATATCTGCATTTTCCCTTAGTCTATCTTTTTTCACAGATTTAGGAATGACCATTATGCCGTTTTGGAGATGCCATCTTAGAATAATCTGGGCTGCTGATTTACCGTGCCTTTCGGCAATTTCTTTTATGTCACTGTCCTCGAGCACTCTTCCCCTGGCAATTGGAGACCAGGCCTGTACTTTTATATTATGTTCACTGCAAAATGCCCTCAATTCTTTCTGAGAAAGAAGAGGATGCAGCTCAACCTGATTGACTGAAGGCTTTTCAGAAGAATTCTCCAGAATATCCTTTAAATGATGAATTTGAAAATTGCTCACCCCTATGGCTCTTGCCTTGCCATCCTTATAAAGCTTTTCAAGCGCCTTCCAGGTTTCGAGGTATTTCTCCTTAACCGGCCAATGGATAAGGTATAAATCTATGTAATCCAATCCCATCTTTTTCAAACTATTATCAAAAGCATTAAGGGTCTGATCATATCCCTGATCCGTATTCCATACTTTTGTCGTAATGAACAGCTCTTCTCTGGTCACTCCGCTTTCTTTTATTGCCTTGCCAACACCCTCCTCATTTTCATAAAAAGCCGCAGTATCAATCAGCCTGTATCCTATGTTAATGGCATCTTTTACTGTGTTTTCAATCTGCAATCCCTTTTCGACTTTATATACTCCGAGCCCGAATTGAGGCATTTCAACTCCATTATTTAAGGTTAAAGTGCCGCTGATATCCTTCATATGATGGAATCATCTCCTTCCTTGTTTTAATTCATTTTATCATTTCCAGGAGAAGGGGACCTACTGTTTACACTCCAAAACAAAAGCGATTGCCTTTGAGATGCAATCGCCCATCTATATAAACGGCAGATGCCGGGATTTTATATTTCCGCATTCTTTACCAGTTTTTCTCATGTAAAAATGATTTTCCCGGTGAAATTTTGTCCTAAACAAGGGACAGGATCATTTTTCAAAAAAAGAATAAGCAGCTGACAAATCAGCTGCTGAAGTTTTAAACTACTATGAAATTGCCTTGTTTCAATCCATAAAAAAATAATCGGTGAAGAGGCCGTGTCATGGCGACATAAAGCAATTTAATGTCCAGTTCAGAATTTCTGGAAAACTCCTCTTCCATGGACAGAATCATAACAGCATCAAATTCAAGTCCCTTGGCCAAGTAAGATGGCACGATAACGATTTCATCCTTCGGTATGCTTTCCTGTTCCTGCAGCAGTTTAAAAGGGAGCCTGGCATGCTTTTCAAAAAGGCTGTGAATGAGCTGACAGTCTTTCATCGTTTTCCCGATCACCGCAAATGTTTTATACTCTTCTTCTTTCAATGAAATGACCTGTTTCTCAAGCTGTTTTACCAGTTCGCTTCCATCTTCCCTCCTGATAAACTCAGGATTTCTGCCATGGCGGACGACCGGCTCCACCTCGGGGAATGAGTAAGGAAGAAGTTTAAGTAATTCATTTGCTTTTTCCATAATTTCCACTGTAGTACGATAGCTTTTCTGAAGCTCTGTATATGTTGCACGGGGAAAAATAAAATCCAGGACCTCCTGCCAGCTTATTAGCCCCCTGTAGGAGTGAATTCCCTGGGCAAGGTCCCCCACTAGTGTAAACATATCTGTATCAAGTGACTTTTTTAATGAGAGAAGCTCCATAAAGCTGTAGTCCTGGGCTTCATCAATGACAATATTTTTCGCCTTCAGCTCTTTGGGAATGCCAAATAAGCTTTCCTGCAGATAAAGCATTAAAGCTAAGTCTTCCCTCTCATAAACTTTTTTTCTGAACAACTCCCGGCAATATTCACAAAGTTTATGTGCATCGTCAACAGGCAATTTTCCGCCTGATAATCTTGAAAGACGTACAGGGTCTTCGAATAGGTCTTTGTAATACCGGACCAGGCTTTTTTTCGGGAATTGCTTCATGTATTTAGGCACAGCTGTCCTGAAGCTCCTCTTTAGTTCTTCCAGTCTGGATGCTTTTTTATCAAGAGCATCTGAAACATATTGTCTTCTTTTCTCAGGGTCCCTGCCTCTATAGAGGGCCCTTTCGATTCTTTCGTCATAATACGTTTCGATTTTCTTAATGATATTTTTCTTTTTCTTTGCAAGATCGTTTTGAAGCACAGCCTTCAATTTTTCCAGCCTGCGGTAAAGAGGGAGATAATTGTAGTCCTCTAAAAAAAGCTGGAAGAATTTCTTGCGGCCAAAAAGCCTGAACTTATCTACCATAAAATCATCACTGGGGCAGAAGCTATTATATATTTCTCTGAGGTAATTAGTGAGAATGGTTTGAAATACCTGTGAACCTTTAATGGATGATGCCCAGGCTGCAAGTTTTACTTCCTCACTGCCATGGTCTTCAAGCAGATTCACTAATTTATTGTCTTCCGCCAATTTCAGGTTTTCGCCAAGACATGCCAGGACGTATTCCTGGTAGGTTGTCTGACGGACTCTCTCTACCCCAAGTTCAGGAAGCGCCTCTGAAATATAATCAATGAAAAGCCTGCTCGGCGCCAGTATCATCAGCTGTTCAGGGGCAAAATTTTCTTTGTACTGATAAATGAAATAACTTATTCTATGCAGGGCAATGGTTGTCTTTCCGCTGCCTGCCGCCCCCTGAACAATGATGGGCTTATTCAAATCAGCACGTATTATTCTGTTCTGTTCTTCCTGTATGGTTGAAATAATTTCAGTGAGGCGGTTGCTTGAGCTTTTTGACAGTGATTCCTGAAGCAATTCGTCTGTGGTCGTGAGGTCAATATCCCGTATTTCATCCAGAATCCCGTCTTCAATCATATATTGCCTTTTCAACGACAAATGTCCCGTAAAGCTTTCTTCGTAGGAATGGTATTGAACTTCTCCCAGCCTGCCTTCATAGTATAAATTGGCTATCGGAGAACGCCAGTCAACTATAATCTGCTCCTGATTTTCCCTTGAATACAATGAAGTTTTGCCTATGTACAGTATCTCTTCTTCGTTTAAATCCTGCCGTAAGAAATCAATTCTGGCAAAGTAAGGCTTTTTCCGGGCTTTTTTCAGCTGCATTAATTCATCTTTGGACATTTCAAAAAAACGGGCATTAGTCAGGAGCGAAGAGTAACTCAAACTGGATTCAAGCCAGTCAACGTCCTCGAAAGCTTCTTTCATATTTTCCTGAAACTTGTCTTTGTTGGATTCGGATGTTTTAATCACGACATCAATATAACGTTTCGTGAATTCAAGCCGCTGGACTTCCTTTTGAAAATCGGGGTGTTCAAAATCAGATGACATATGTTTCTCCTTTCAAATATTTTTCAGCCGCAATGGAGAAATACATATGAGCGTACGCGTGGGCAGAAAAATATATTATCAGAAAAGTCTGCAAGAATCAAGTGGTGACAGGCACCACCCGAAATTTGTCGAATTGAACAGATATATACATCAGCAATCATTTTAATTATAATATGAAAAAATACATTCTAGGAGGTGATGGGAATGGCCATTGCAGCTGCAATGCCTGATAATGCAGCGTCTCATGCAAAGCCTGATATTGGTGGCGATACTTTGCATGAGGCGGTAATGTACTAAACTATTATCGCCCATTCAGCTAAAACCATTTCTGATATCGGCTTTGCACCTTATTCATTTTTTATTATCAAAATAAATAAGGAGCTGGCAGAAATGAGTTATGTAAAAGCACATGCTGTTTTACCGGACAATCTGATCGCAGAGATTCAAAAATACGTTCAGGGTGAGGCTATTTATATCCCCAAACCGGAAAAGGACTACCGAAAATGGGGTTCCCGCTCTGGAGCAAGAAAAGCTCTGGATGATAGGAACCATTCTATAAAAGTCGCCTTTCAGAACGGCAAAACCATCACCCAATTGGCGGAGGAATATTTTCTTTCCGCTGAAACAATCAAAAAAATAGTTTATAAAAAATGAATTTTTCGCACTGAACTTTGTTCAGTGCTTTTTCATATGCCAAGTTCGTTTCCAAATCATTTTATACATTTACATTTTTATGTAATTCTTATAAAGTGAAGTTGATATACAGAGGTGCTGAAGGTATAGGAGTGTGTATAATGGAACCTTTTATCAGGAATGATCAATATAATTTTATTAAATATCAGACCCAAGTGCTAATTAACGGCCATGCATCTGTAAATGATACAGGGGTGCTGAATGCACTGAAGTCTCTTTCTGCAGAAAAGGTAATGGGCCTTTTTGCAGAGCTGAGTGAAGAACAAAACCAGCTTCTTTCCCCAGTCAGCGATATAAAAGAAAGAGATCAGGCTGATGCCTTCTTAGCGCATATTAGGGAATATGTAATACCCTTTCCGTCTATAACTGAACAATCAATCAAAAAACTGTTTCCCAAGGCAAAAAAACTAAAAATGCCAGCACCTGAAAATATCGATTTCAGGGAAATAAGTTACTTGGGATGGGACGACAAAGGTACAAACAGGAAATATATGATCAGCCTGCTGGATGGCAAGCTGACTGGCATATATGGAACATTTAAACCGCTTGGCAAAAAAGGAATCTGTGCCATCTGCAACAAACTCGAAGAAACAGGCATGTTCTTAACTGAAATTAAGGGTTCTCAGTTAGGCACCTATACCAAAAAAGGGAATTACATTTGCCAGGACAGCCGGAAATGCAATGAAAATTTGATTTCACTTGAAAACCTGCATGATTTTATTGGAAGGCTGAAAGGGTAGATTGTCATTTCCCATAATTAAGGCACCGCCGAATTTGGCGGTGTCTTTTTTTCAGCTGAAAATAGTCTTTTCGTTTATTCTTATTAAACTAGGGAATATTACTGTAATAAAAAAAACTATCATATTTTGTCGATTTCGTATAAAATAATAACGTTTGATTGAAGTTTTCCTAAAATATTGGGGGTAAAAAAATGGTTTTTAAGAAAAAGGACAAGTTTAACACGCTGTTAAGCAATATTTCCATGAATCTAAAGGATAGTGCAATTTATTTTGCCGACTATAAGATCAACAATGTCAGTGATTTAAAAACCTTTTCAAAAACGATGAAGGACTATGAAACAAAAGGCGATTCCTATGTACATGAAGTCATTAAGGAATTAAATAACGCTTTTATTACACCGATCGAAAGAGAAGATATTCTTCACCTCGCCATGAGCATGGATGATGTGCTGGATGGATTTGAGGAATGTGCTGATTTATTTGAAATGTATTCCATGACACAGGCAGATGAATTTATGCTGAAGTTCGTGGATGCGATTAAGAACTGTGCAATTGAAATTGAAAAGTCTGTTGAACTTCTTTCAACTAAGAAATTACTGCAAATAAGAGATCATGCGATCAAAATCAAAGATTACGAATCCAAGTGTGATGGAGTCCGCCGTCAGTCAATCAAGCATCTTTTTGCTACTGAAAAAGATCCTATCCGGATTATTCAGTATAAAGAAATTTATGAAACTCTGGAAGATATTGCTGACAGCTGCCAGAATGTCGCCAACACGCTTGAAACCATCATCATGAAAAATGCTTAAGGGGCGATCACAATGGATGCAGTATTTATTATTACAATCTTAATTGTCATTGGAGCTCTGGCATTTGATTTTATCAATGGATTTCATGATACGGCAAACGCAATAGCTACCTCTGTCTCCACGAAGGCTCTTAAACCAAGGCATGCCATCATATTGGCTGCCGTCATGAACTTTGTTGGTGCCATGACATTTACTGGGGTTGCCAAAACCATAACAAAGGATATAGTGGACCCTTTCACTTTGCAGAATGGTTCTCTTGTCATTCTGGCTGCTTTAGTTGCTGCGATATTCTGGAATCTGCTGACTTGGTATTATGGCATCCCAAGCAGCTCTTCCCATGCAATCATAGGCTCAATTGCCGGTGCTGCGATTGCCGCAGCAGGATTTTCAGCTTTAAACTATCAGGGATTTTTAAAAATCCTTCAAGCACTTATCTTTTCGCCGTTAATTGCATTTGCAGCCGGTTTTATTGTTTATAGCATCTTTAAGATTGTTTTCAAAAACAACAACCTGACTAAAACAAATCGGAACTTCAGGCTGTTCCAGATTTTCACAGCAGCTCTGCAATCTTATACACATGGAACAAATGACGCACAGAAAGCCATGGGTATTATTACAATGGCACTTATAGCAAACAACTATGTCACTTCAACTGATATACCATTTTGGGTACAGTTTTCCTGTGCATTAGCAATGGGTCTCGGGACTTCCATCGGCGGCTGGAAAATCATTAAGACAGTCGGCGGAAAAATCATGAAGATCCGCCCGATTAATGGAGTGGCTGCTGACTTAACAGGTGCAATGATCATCTTCGGCGCTACATATATTCATTTACCAGTCAGTACTACTCATGTTATTTCCTCTTCTATCCTGGGTGTAGGATCTGCCCACAGACTTAAAGGTGTTAAATGGGGAACAGCACAGAGAATGCTTATTACATGGGTTATCACATTGCCGATATCAGCAACATTAGCGGGTATTGTTTACCTCATCTTGAATGCGATTTTTTAAATTTAAAAGGAGCGGGCTTAGCCTGCTCCTTTTTTTATCTGCTGCTTTGCCCTATTATCAGTTCATCAATGGGTATTTCAGAAAAAGCCTTGTACCGATTAACCTTCTCATGAAAGGAAAGAAAATGGGTCACATCATTAGGAACGGCCACACAGTGCATTCCTGCCTGAACAGCAGCAATTGACCCATTTACAGAATCTTCGATGGCCAAACTTTCTTCCGGTTCAACGCCCATTTCTTCAAGTGCCTTTATGTAAAGAGCAGGATCAGGTTTTACCTTTTCAACATCTTCTTTTGTTTTGACCGTTTGAAATAGAGACTCGATTCCAAAGTGTTTTAAATAATGCTTAACCCACTCTCTTCCTGAGCTGGATGCAACTCCAAGCTTTAGGCCTTTTTCAATGCATTTTCCTATCAGTTCCTGAACCCCTTCTCTCAGAATTAAAATATCTCTTTGGCTCTGGAATGCTCTTTCTGTTTTTTCCTGTATAGATTTACGATTAACTTTAATACCTAATTTATCATCAATGTAATTAAAAAGAATATCATCTGAGGTGCCAATGCCCTTCGCAAAATCCTCCAGCCTAAGATCAAATCCGTAATCTTCAAATAAAATATGCTTAAAGACCTTATACCACAAAGATTCTGTGTCTACAATGGTTCCATCAAAATCAAAAATTACAGCCTTTATCATTCTGTCACCGCCCCAAATTCTCTCCTTACATTAGACGCTTTTTTCCAGTTAAAGTTACTTCTGCCTCGAAAGGCGAGAGATTTAATTTACCTGCTTTTCAAGTATTCTTTTTGTAAGCTTTCGGATAACCTCAGGCAAAATGTCAAATGTATACGGTTTATAGACCCGCTCAGTCCACTTGTGGCCAGCTTTGCCATAAACACCAAGGTTAATTACAGATATATTCAAATCCCTCATCGCCTTTAATGGAATCGGAAACAGGCTGTTCAATGCGGGGAAATTCTTTTTAAGAGATTGTATGTCCTCATCCGAGCCGTCAAAAGATAAAAAGCTTCCATCTGATAAATAAGGGAAATATTTGCGGACTTTGAATGTTTCGCCTGTTTTCTTAGCCTCTTCAGCAAGCACTTCCTCCAGACAACTTTTTAAAAAGATGCCTCTTTCTGCAGTCACATCAATTGTGTTGGCAGGAAGAAAGGGTGTTCCATAAAAAAGAATCACTCTGGGTTTTTTCTCAGGGTCTGATTGGTGAAGGGCTTCTACAATATCAAAAGCAATCATTCTGGCATCAGTTTCATGAAGCGAGCT
Source organism: Bacillus sp. 22-7 (assembly GCF_010628845.1). Taxonomy (NCBI): domain Bacteria; kingdom Bacillati; phylum Bacillota; class Bacilli; order Caryophanales; family Bacillaceae; genus Bacillus; species Bacillus sp. 22-7. The sequence goes on from NZ_NJQY01000022.1 coordinate 15,862, forward strand.
CTTATTCCGTGCTTCTTCCATAACACTCACAGTATCGATACCCTTTTCTTCAAGATAGACAAGAAACTCATCTAAAGCCGTCACTTCTGTTCCCCAGTCCAGCTGTCTTTCCGGCAGCTTATTGACGGTCCGAAAATCCTTATAGGCACCTTCCAGGCGGTGCTCAACAGCTATGGCCGCATCTTCTGCAATCATTTTCAGTTCTTTCGAAAGCTGCTTCAGAGGTTTCTCATAGAAAAAATAATTGAAATAAACCCTGCAGCCCACTGCCGTCTGAACGTCATATCGTTTTTTATCATCCCTCATATATAAACAGCTTGGCGGAAGCACCAGTTCTCCTTCCAGCTTCTCAGTCAGCTGAAAATTCTGGCTGATGCGCGCAGTCAGCTCTGCAGCAATTAATGTAGGATCAATTCCTGCAAGACTTTCACCAGCGTGGGTCTCCCTTCCGAAAATGGAGAAACACGGCAAAATCTTGCCTGCTGTACCCGTGTAGATATACTTAGTGGTATCTCCGTCATACAATGGCGAGATAAAATCATTATTTATGGCAGCCATATATTCCAGGCCCATCTTTTCTTTCAGTCTCAGCAATTCGGAAAGCGCTGCTCTGCTTCCTTTATGCTCACCCTCCTCATCAGCGTTGAACATAACCAGCAAATTGCCTTCCAGCTCACCGGGATTTTCCGAGAAATACAGGAAATTGGCCAGATGGACAGCAATTCCGCTCTGCATATCCAACGCCCCTCTCCCAAAAAGCCACTCATTGGACCGGGCATCTTCCTGCACTTCCGGATCAGAGTCGTATTGTTCAAAAAACTCCTGAAGTTTATCTGGATTATGGGCCATGCCCTGGATGGGACCAAAGTCCTCTGTGCCGACCGTGTCCAAATGGGCCAGATATATAATGGTCTTTTTGCTCATCTCCCTCCCCTTGAGGAAGGCAAACACATTCTTGCGGCCCAATTCATCTCCGGGGATTTCCTGGGTCCATACTAAATGATCTTTATTCTGAAAAGATGGAAACGCACAGATTACTTCCTTTAGAAATTCAGCTTTATGCCCTTCTCCATCTGAATGGTTATAGCTCTCCATCTGCACAAGGGCCTTTGTTAAATATTCGGCCTGCTGACTAAGATTCATGGTTTTAAGATTTGCAAACATAGGCCAACCCCATTTCGTTATCGTTTGACCTTAGTTTATAAGCATCCTCTATTGAGAATCAACTCTTTTTTATTTCAGGGGGAAGCAAAATTGTATTAGAGTAGCTTTTTTCTATATATTAGGATGAAACAGCCAATATATAGAATAATAACATTAAGGTCTTGAAATTTTCATTAAAAACGAATATTATATAATTTGTGCTTTCTAAACGTTCGTATTTATCAATAACACATATAACCTGAAAGAAGTTATAGTTTATGGGGGACTTTTTATGTTCAAATTAAAAGAAAATCAAACAAACGTAAAGACTGAGGTCTTGGCAGGCATCACAACTTTCTTAACAATGGTTTATATTGTGGTCGTAAACCCTGTCATCTTATCTGATGCAGGTGTACCTTTTGAGCAAGTCTTTTCTGCAACCATTATTGCAACTGTCGCAGGTACTCTATGGATGGCACTGTTCGCCAATTATCCAATTGCCATCGCACCGGGAATGGGCCTGAACGCCTATTTTGCTTACTCTGTTGTCGGCACCCATGGAAATATAGATTACATGACTGCATTCTCAGCAGTATTTATTGCTGGTATTATCTTTATTATATTGTCACTTACCCCTTTCCGGGAAAAGCTGATTATTGCAATACCGGATAATTTAAAGCACGGAATTACCGCTGGAATCGGGTTGTTTATCGCCTTTATCGGGTTGCGCTTAACCGGGCTGATTACAAGCCACCCAACAAATCTTGTGGCACTCGGAGACTTGCATTCTCCTCAATCCATTCTTGCGCTTGTCGGCCTTGCTGTAACATTAATTCTCATGACGCTCGGGATTAACGGGGCTTTATTTTTCGGCATGATTATCACTGCCCTGATTGCCTTCTTTACAGGACAGCTTTCTTTTGACCAGGGATTTGTTTCATTGCCTTCGCTTCCGGATGGGATCATCATTTTAAATCCATTCGAAGCAATCGGAGATGTTATCCAGCACAGTTTATACGCCGTTGTTTTCTCCTTCCTGCTTGTAACGATTTTTGATACAACCGGAACGATGATTGGTGTTGCCCAGCAGGCCGGATTAATGAAAGGCAAAACGATGCCCAGAGCACGTGAGGCCCTTTTGTCGGATTCCATCGCTACTTCTATCGGTGCCATGTTCGGTACAAGTCCGACTTCAGCCTATATTGAATCTTCAACAGGTGTGTCAGTCGGCGGAAGAACAGGATTAACAACCTTGACTGTTGCAGGTCTGTTCCTGCTTTCAGCTTTCTTCGGACCTCTTGTCAGTGCGGTATCAGGTCTTGCTGCCATTACTGCACCTGCCCTGATTATCGTTGGAAGTCTGATGATGGGCAGTATTTCTCATATTAAATGGAATGAACTTGATGAAGCATTCCCTGCATTCCTGATTATCTTAAGCATGCCGCTGACATCCAGTATTGCTACAGGTATTGCACTTGGATTTATCGCTTATCCGCTTATGAAAGTGGTAAAAGGGAAATGGAGAGACGTTCATCCCCTTGTATATTTATTTGCAGTATTATTCTTTTACCAGCTTGCGTTCCTGCCTCACTAACCGGAAGCGCCAGCTGAATAGATCAAAAGCTTGTCCAATCCGGACAAGCTTTTTTTTGCATGGAACCGCTTCTATTTCATCCCTGAACCTTCATATTCTAGAAGTAAAGAATGGACAAGTTAGGGTGATAGGCTTATGTTTGAAAAGCTGCTTGTAACTTTAATAGGAAGTTTATTATTAGGCATTGGCATTAACGGCTTCCTTGTCCCCCACCATTTACTTGACGGGGGCATTATTGGCATAGGGCTGATCCTTCATTATTACTACGAATTTCCCACTGGATTGAGCATGATTGTCCTAAGCATTCCATTATATGTACTTGCCTGGTTTTACGAGAAAAAATACTTCTTCTATAGCCTGCATGGCCTTCTGATTTCATCCTTCATTATCGATTTGCTCTCGGAAATACGGGGGGATTTTGAGCTTTCCATATTGCCCAGCTCCATTTTAGGGGGATGCCTGGTGGGTTTTGGGATCGGCCTAATGCTCCGTTATGAAACCAGCACAGGGGGCACAGACCTGCTGGCACAGCTGATGACAAAGCTCTTTCCTATTAATATCGGCGCTTTAATATTCGCAATTGATGGATTGGTTATTTTAAGCGGATTAAAGATAGTCGGTATTGAAAAATTCCTGTACTCGTTTATAACCATACTATTCGTGGGCGCCATGACGTCCTTAACGGTTATTAAAAAGACGGTCAAATGAAAAAATCGACAGGTGCCTGGCACCTGTCGATTTTTCTTATGCTTCTGCTTCAATTTTTTCATTCATATCGTTATAAAGGTTCCCATCCATTTCACCTGTGATTCTGCTCGTTAGGATACCGGAAGTCATAGATCCGCTGACGTTAAGGGCTGTGCGTCCCATGTCGATTAGCGGCTCAATGGAGATCAGCAAACCAGCCAGTGCAATAGGCATATCAAGGGCAGATAGTACCAGGATCGCTGCGAATGTCGCACCGCCGCCGACCCCTGCCACACCAAAGGAGCTGATCGCTACAATGAGAATGAGAGTAAAGATAAATCCCGGTGACAGCGGGTTAATGCCCACAGTCGGAGCAATCATTACAGCAAGCATGGCCGGATAGATTCCCGCACATCCATTTTGGCCAATGGAAAGGCCGAATGATCCTGCAAAGTTGGCAATTCCTTCAGGAACACCGAGTGACTTTTGCGTTTTAATATTCAAAGGCAATGCACCCGCACTTGTTCTTGACGTAAAAGCAAAGGTCAATACCGGGAATGCTTTTTGCAAGTATGTGATTGGATTTAATCCGCTTAATGTTAAAAGCAGCAGGTGGATCAGGAACATAATGGCTAGTGCCACATAAGAAGCAATAACAAATTTCCCTAAATTCAAAATGGAGTCAAAATCACTCATGGCGACTGTTTTCGTCATGATTGCCAAAACTCCATATGGTGTCAAGCGTAAAATTAATGTAACAACTCTCATGATGATTGCATAGAATGCATCCACAATTTTCGCAAAGAGTTCAGCTTGCTCTGGTGATTTCCTTCTCACACCAAGATAAGCGATCCCTAAAAAGGCTGCAAAGATAACGACTGAAATCGTAGATGTTGGTCTTGCCCCTGTAAAATCAAGGAATGGGTTGGCCGGAAGCAAATCAAGCATTTGCTGCGGGAACGTTCTTCCTTCAATGCCCTGATAGGTTTCTTCAAGCTGTTGGCCGCGGGCAGTCTCAGCATCCCCTCCGCTGATTTGGACAGCCTCCAGGTCAAAACCGACAGCTGTTGCAATTCCGACAGCAGCAGCAACTGCAGTGGTACCTACAAGCAGTCCAAGGATAAGGACACTTATTTTTCCAATATTATTTGTTAATTTCAGTTTAGTAAAAGCACCTAAAATCGAAATGAAGACAAGCGGCATGACGATCATTTGCAGGAACTTCACATAACCTCCGCCAACTAAATTAAACCAGTCTGCTGATTTGGCAATAACCTCAGCACCCGGTCCATATATCAGCTGAAGTGCGAAGCCAAACAGGATTCCTAAACCAAGCGCTGTAAACACACGCTTTGAGAATGAGATATGCTTTTTCTGCATAAAGAATAATGCGCCTAAAAGAAGCAGCATTACGATAATATTTAAAACTAAAAGTCCTGTACTCATCGGACTGAATCCTCCCCAAAAGATGTTATCATAATGACTTACTATAATACATGTATTCCTATGAGTCAAGTCGGAATTAAAATTTAAATTTTCTTATTATATATTCCATTTAGCTGTGGAATGTTCTTGTTTTTCTTTTAATTTGTGCCTAAAACCATTTAAAAACCCGGCAGTATAAAAAGTGCCGGGTCCAGATAGATAATTCTTGTCTAATTATTTTTCCGGGAAAGTGCCTTTGTCTTTTCAAAGCATTGTTCCATCGCACTCAGGACCGCTGAACGGAACCCTTTTCTCTCCAGTTCGGCAACAGCTTCTATTGTTGCACCTCCTGGAGTACAGACCTCATCCTTCAATTCCGCAGGATGCTTGCCTGTTTCCAGCACCATCCTGGCTGCCCCCAAAATAGCCTGTGCTGCAAGCTCATAAGACTGATCACGGGGCAATCCGGCTTTTACACCTCCATCTGCCAATGCTTCAATAAAGATATAGGCATAAGCCGGCGAAGAACCGCTGATAGCCGGAATTGCGTCCATCATCTTTTCTTCCATAACCGCTGCTCTGCCAATACATGAAAATATTTTGATTACATCTTCCATCTCCTCAGGAGATAGCGATTCATTCGCTGAAAGAACACACATGCCTTCACCTACCAATGATGGGGTATTAGGCATGGAACGGACTGCTTTAATCTTTCTGCCAAATGACTTTTCCAGAAAAGAAAGACTTATGCCTGCCGCAATCGTTATGATAATTGTATGGGAAGTAATGCTATCTTTAATTTCTTCAATAACCGCAGAATGCGCATCAGGCTTAATAGCCAGAAACAGTATATCTGCTACCTCAGCTGCCTCACTATTAGAAAAGCGTGTTTGTATATCCCACCTGCTTTTAACGTCAACAAGCGTCTTCTCCGTTTTCGCTGAAGCAATAATCTGCCTTGCATTCACCAGATCAGATTTTAATATACCCCCGATTATTGCCTGAGTCATTTTTCCGCATCCGATAAAACCGATATTTTTATTCATTAATCCACACATCCTGTCTTGTATTCCTTTTGCTATTATACTGCAGGTATGGTTATGAAAAAATAGCACAGGGTAAAAACATAAGACTGAACCTCATAAAATACTATTGGAGAGATTGACTATGAAGGAAATAACACAATATGCTCCTCTTCCAGAAAGTTTTTACCGGCAGCCGACGCTTCAGCTGGCTGAAGCACTTCTGGGCTGCTTATTGATCAAAGAAACTGAAGAAGGAATGGCATCAGGCTATATTGTTGAGACAGAAGCTTATATGGGCCCGGAAGACAGAGCAGCCCACAGCTTTGGAAACAGGAGAACAAAAAGGACCGAGATCATGTTCAATGAACCCGGTTTTGTCTACACTTATGTGATGCATACCCATTGCCTTGTTAATGTGGTAAGCGGCCCAAAAGAAAAGCCGGAAGCTGTATTGATCAGAGGGGTTGAACCTGTCGAAGGACTTGAGTTAATGAAGAAAAGACGTAAGATGGAAGATCTTAAAAACCTCACTAATGGTCCCGGTAAATTAACTAAAGCCCTTGATATAACAATAGATGATTATGGCCGCCATTTTACCAGCCCTCCTCTAATGATTGCTAAAGGAATCCCTCCCGGGGAAATCAAACGGGGAAAACGAATAGGCATTGATAATTCCGGTGAAGCACGGGATTATCCCTGGAGATTCTGGATGGCGGATAGTCCTTATGTATCACGGAACAGAAAATAACAGCTATGTAAAAAAACGACCGGAAAGCCCCCTTCTGATTGGGTTTTCCGGTTATTTATCTGCCTTAACCTGTTAGTTTTTTTATTTTTTTTAAAATTGGATAGGATAGGAATAACTGTGCGTTCTCTGAAGAGGTGAATGGAATGAATGCTCTTTATGCTTTTTTGTGGATTTTCGCTCTATGGAAGTGGGGTGACTGGAGAAATTGGAAAATGTATTATCCCACCATCCTTTTTTACATATTAGGGGATTTTTTATATTTATATCTGCTCTCAGATTTTTATCCGATGTGGACATATGATCCACAGGGGGTCGATGAGAAGGTGAATCTTACAAATACCCATGTCAGTTTTTCCATAATGGCTGTAAAGTATCCGGTAACCATTTTGATCTATTTATACAGATTTCCTGGTGGCAAACTTATTAAGAAACTGCTTTATATCTTAGGCTGGGTCCTTCTCTATACTGTAAATGAGGTTGTTGACATCAAATTAAATTTGATAAAGTACGATAATGGCTGGAGTTTAAAATGGTCGATTCTTTTCAATGCTGTTATGTTTACCATTCTTTGGGTGCACCACAAGCGGCCAGCTGCCGCATGGGGACTGTCCATTCTTTTCATCCTCTTCCTATGGAGGCAGTTCGATGTACCATCAGCTGTTTTTAGATAAGTGTCTAATTTCATTGCAATTTGTCGATAAAAAAACAAGCTATTTTACTGGACTTTTTTTATTAAAGCGTTTATTTTACTATAAAAAGGCAATATTCTATGTATAAGTTTCAATAAATTGGAATGGGATGGTGTTACGATGGCAAACAAGAAAAATGTTAAATCTCCCGGCAAAGATCTAAATATTGGTGCGAATGTTTCATTAAACGGCCTGGTAACAGCTGTTTTTGATAATATGGTCCATGTCCAGATTGGCGCTAAGATAGTAACAGTTCATGTTAAAGACCTGTATTCCGGATTAAATAATCCATTATTTAATAAACAGCAGGCTTAGTATCCACCATCTCTAAACATACTTCAGGAGGGGCAGCTCAAAGGCTTGCCCCTTCTGTTTTTTAGACCGGCTGTACCTGCTTATACTTCCCTGCCGTGACTGCATAATCTCCAAGCACTTGATAAGCCTTCAAACCGGATTTGTCTAATAATGACACAGCTTCTGCAGCTCCCTTAACGATCAGGGCCTGTTCTGACACTTTGCTGGCGATTTCAACTCCCTCAGGGAATTCATATCCTTCAGCATCACCCAATATAACCCAGAGCGGCTGTTCAGGAACAGTTTCTTCCGATCCAGCTTCCTCAAATACTGAAGGTAAATCGGCTTTGCCCACATGAATCAGATCTTCAATAATCGCACTCGCTGTCGGGAACATGCCTGCTCCAGGTCCCTGCAAACTGATATTTCCGACAATATCCGCATCGATTGAAACGGCATTCTGCACGCCTTCTACTCTGTATAAAGGATGAGATTCTCCTGTCAGGACCGGCTTTACTGTACAGCGGACAGAATCTTTTTCCTTCTGAATTGATGCTATATGTTTAAATTTCAGCCCCAGCGAATCAGCCAAACGGATTTGTTCAATCGTAATATCAGTAATGCCTTCTCTTACAGAGTATTCCTGTTCCGGCGCTTTCCCGAATACAAGCTCGCTCAGAACAACTGCTTTGTAAAAGGCGTCATATCCTTCGATATCGTTTTTAGGATCGGCTTCTGCATAGCCTTTTTCCTGAGCGATTTTCAATGCTTCTTCAAATGATAAGTTCTCCTCGCGCATACTTGTCAAAATGAAATTGGATGTGCCATTTAAAATTCCTTCAATCCGTTCGATCCTGTTGGCATTCAGCAGCTGCCTGATGGTCTGAATGATGGGGATTCCGCCGCCGACTGTTGCTTCAAATCCCAGTGATACATTCTTTTCTTTTGCCAGCCTCGCAAGCTCACTTCCATGAAATGCAAACATCTCTTTATTCGCTGTAATGACGTGGCATCCTCTCGATATGGCCTGGCGCAGATACGTATAGCCCGGCTCCCTGCCAACAATGGCATCAATTACGACATCAAGCTTTGGAAGCTCAATAATATCCTGAAAGTCATCTGTTAAAAGCACCTCATCATCAGGCAAAGAATGTTTATTCACATTTTTGACCAGGATAGCGGAAACCTTCACTTCTTTCCCAAGTATCGCCTGAAGCCTTTCCTGATGCTTTCTGATTGTTTCATACACTCCTTTTCCTACAGTTCCAAATCCCAATAGCCCGATCGTTATCGCTGACATTATTTATTCCCCCTTGTTAAAATTTATGGCTCTTTTCATAAATAAAATGTTGTTTTTCGCCTATCAAAGATGTCCGTTGATTTCCGCTCCAGGCACTCAGCAAACCCGCGGGGCAGGCGGTGAGCCTCCTCGACGCTCCGCGTCTGCAGGGTCTCACCTGTCCCGCTACTCCCGCAGGACGTTGAATATGCTTCCTCAGATAAACATCGCACGAAGAAAATGCGATAGCATTTTCGAGGATCTCGCACCTTCCGCTACAATCAACTCAGTAAATAAGATAAAATTAGCAAAAAAACTTATGAAAATAGCCAGATTTAAAGTGCGTATTCCAATTAAAACAAAAAACCCCTTCCGTCCATTACAGACAAGAAGGGGTTTGAATTAATATTCCGTTCATTCCGCCTTCTTATCTTCGGAAAATGTATTCCTCTGAATTTGGCACCGTGCATGAATGCTGGTTGCCGAGGCTTCATAGGGTCAGTCCCTCCGCCTCTCTTGATAAGAAGTTTCTAAGTATTCAATTTATATGAATCATAAACATTTATCAGGTCTGCGTCAACCTTTTTTGAAAAATTATTTTCTTCAAAAGCTTTCACTTTCATTGAAATCTTCCGTTATGATCTCAAGAAAATGCTTAAGAATTCTGGCAGTCAACCCCCAGATGACCTTATCCTGGAAATAGTAAAATACCTCTTCCGCTCTCCTTGTCTGCCAATTGTAATTTTCACCTCCGGCAATCAAATCAAAAGGAAAATTTTCTTCTGGCTCTACCTTAAAATTCACGTGATACGTTTCCGGTTTTACTTTTTTCAGAAATGACAGAGGCACAGTAAAAACCTCTTCTACTTCATCAGGGTTCGGCACAATCTTGTCCGGGTTTTGGATAATGCCTGCATAAGGGTAAATAATTTGACCGAAGGAAATCATGTAATCCAGCGGGGAAACATTTGTGATGCTGTCTTCGCCCACACCGAGTTCCTCAGAGGTTTCACGGATGGCCGTATGTTCTTCATCCCTATCTTCCGGATCTATCCTTCCGCCGGGGAAACATACCTCCCCAGGCTGCCTTCTCATTTTTAGTGAACGTACTTCAAATAGGACATGTACCTCATTATTGATTTCAACCAGCGGAAGCAAAATAGCGAACTTCGAAAATCGCTCACTCCCCAAAATGATTGGGGTTCTGTTCCTTAACCTTTTAGCCAGTTTCTCAATCTCCATATCTGCCCACCTCCAGCAGCAATTCAATTCAGTTATTATCTCTTTATCATACTGTATTCTTTGCATTTTATTAATTTTTACGGCTTGTGCCAAGTAATGATTCCGGACTATATGCTATTGCATCCTGACTTCAAAAGTAAAAGAACGTTTCTCCACCTGCAAATCAGGGAAAATAAAAAAAAATCATAATACACTGGGAGTGAAAAATATGAAGAAGAATATATTAATAGGCGGATACGATACACAGCAAGATCTTAAAGAAGCCATTGAAGGTGCAGGGTCAAATGGATATCAGAAGGAAAATCTTGTGATCGTCTCAAAGGATGGCGCAAATCTTGAAAGCTTTGCAGACAATTACGGAGTGAACTTGCGAATAGTCGGTTCCCAGGAGCTGGGCAATCAGCGCTTTCTTGATTCTGTTAAAGCTCTTTTCATGGGAGAAGACCCCGCCACAAGTTCAGGAATTGATCCCGATAAAAAAGATGGTACACGGTTTGATGAACATGACCTGGAACAATACGCAGGCATGGTTTTTGACGGAAAGTATGTTTTAATCGCTGACTATTATGGGAAATATCCAAACTCCACTCAGGACAACCAGAGAATCACTGCCGAAAACTCTGAAGGATACATGGAGAGTGCTTCAGCCCGGGAGGTTGTCCATGAATCGGATATCAAAACACTGGCAGATAAATCCGCTGATACATGCTGTGTCAACGAGAATCCCAGTCGTGTACAGCATTCACATACTTCAGCAGAGGTGAAAACCAGCGGTGAAGTAAATCGGGAAGAAGTGCTTACAAAGGACAGGCTTAAATAGCAGCAGCCCCCTGAAAATGGGGGCTTTTTGCTGAAACAAAAAGAAAGGTTTCCCTCTCTTTAGGCATATTTCTTCTTATCCTCTTCCTGTTTGAAAAAGCTTTTCATTGCATGGAATACATCTGCTTTTTGCTTAAGAATAAAATATCGGAAATCATCATTTTTGATATTTTTATAGGCGGACATCAGGGTCGAGTGGCGGTTGTACTGGTTGACCTCACCGTATCCAAACATATTGGACACCTTCATCAGGTCTTCCACCAGCTTGACACAGCGGGCATTATCAGAGGTCAGGTTATCACCGTCTGAGAAGTGGAAAGGGTAAATATTAAATTTACGCGGATCGTACTTGGCATCTATCAGCTCAAGTGCTTTTCGGTAGGCAGATGAACAAATCGTTCCACCGCTTTCTCCTTTTGAAAAAAAGTCCTCTTCTGAAACCACTTTTGCTTCTGTATGGTGGGCAATAAATTCAATTTCAACTGTCTCATATTTGGTTCTCAGGAACCGCGTCATCCAGAAGAAAAAGCTTCTGGCCATATACTTTTCCCATATCCCCATCGATCCGCTCGTATCCATCATCGCAAGCACGACAGCCTTTGAATCAGGCTTTACAATTTCGTTCCAGGTCTTAAACTTCAAATCTTCCTTATAAATCGGGTGGAACGCTGCCTTTCCCTTCATTGCGTTGCGCTTAAATGCCGACATCATGGTCCTTTTCTTATCAATATTGCCCATTAACCCTGTCTTTCTGATGTCATTAAATTCAATATCCTCTATCACATTTTCATCCTGTTCTTTTCTCTTTAAATTAGGCAATTCCAATTGTTTAAATAAAGCTTCTTCAATTTCCATCAGTGATACTTCTGCTTCAAAATAATCCTCGCCTGCCTGGTCGCCTGCTCCTTGCCCCTTTCCGGGTCCTTTCTTGCTGCCGGATCCGTCACGGGCCACTACATCTCCAATCTGGCTATCTCCATCGCCTTGGCCGACATGTTTGTTTTTATCATAGTTATAACGGATTTTGTATTCATCCAATGAGCGAATCGGAATCTTTACCACTTCCCGCCCATTCGACATTACAATGTTTTCTTCCGTTATTAAATCAGGCAAATTGTTGCGGATTGCTTCCTGGACTTTATCCTGATGACGCTGCTGGTCATCATAGCCTTTGCGATGGAGGGACCAATCTTCTTGGGAAATCACAAACTGATGGTTATTGACATTCGTCATGTTAACCCCTCCTTTTAAATTAAATTTCACACATTACAGCTTTCCAACATACAATATCGCGAGTGTCAAAAAAGATGAAACATCCCCATTTCAGCAGTCTGCCTTCATTTCATAGATTCATTTCCCGGCAGTGATTTTGATATTCATGCACCAATACAAAGAAATGTTTATTACTCTATCATATGCGGGAAGACAAAATAATTTACAAATAATTTTGACAATAAGACATTCGAAGCATCTTTTGGACAAGCCCATTTTTTATACAAAATAAACCTCCGCGGTTAGCGAAGGTTCTTGTCTTTGTTTTTACTCTGAATAGGATCCGGATATTTATCGTAATCCTCTTTTAATTCTTTATTGGTCCGGAGATTTTCCATCTGCTTGCCCAGGTTTTCCATTTCCTCAATATTTTCTGCCATTGAGCTGTTTCTCGGTGTATAATCCTTATCTAATTCTTTCTTTTTCATGAATATCACCTCTGCTGTATATATACCCCTAAACGGGCTAATCTAAACTTTTATACTGATTCTGCAGGCATAATTATGGCCAAGTGTAAATAGGATTATACAAATACAAAAGGGGGGGATTTTATGAGTGAAATCCTTTGCTGCAGCTGGTGCGGTGAATTATCGATATTTGAGCGGACCGTTTACCTTGAAAATAAGCCAATCTGTCCGGAATGCCAGAAAAAAAAGAAAGAACCCGCATTAAAAATCGACAAAAATGGATGAAGAGGCTTTTCGAAGCCTCTTTTTTATATGTATTAAATCTATTAATTACATACTAAAAAATAAGCCTGGCAGCAATACTGCCAGGCCCTCCTTTTATCGATTCAGCAAGCTTCCCACATAGCGGAGCAGTTCGTTTGCTGATGTGGAGTTATATCCATGTTCGTCGATCAGACGTGCTACTACCTCATTCACCTTCTTCAGCTGCTGCTCATCCGGCGTTTTTGAAGATGTTGTGATTTTCACGACATCCTTCAGGTCGGCAAAGAGTTTCTTCTGAATGGCTTCGCGCAGACGGTCATGCGAATTATAATCAAAGCGCTTGCCTTTTCTGGCATAAGCGGAGATGCGGATGAGGATTTCCTCCCTGAATGCTTTCTTCGCATTTTCGGAGATGCCGATCTGCTCTTCGATTGAGCGCATCAGCTTTTCATCCGGACTGATTTCCTCACCGGTTAATGGGTCGCGCAGTTTCGCTTTATTGCAGTATGCTTCAACATTATCAAGATAGTTTTCCATAAGCGTTTTCGCAGATTCTTCATAGGAATAAACAAATGCCTTTTGGACTTCTTTCTTAGCGATATCATCATACTCTTTGCGGGCAAGAGAAATAAAGTTCAGATATCTTTCCTTAAGCTCTGGAGTAATGGATGGATGCTGATCCAATCCTTCTTTTAGCGATCGCAATACATCCAGCGCATTGATGCTTGTGATATTTTTGCGGATGATTGTCGAAGAGATCCTGTTGATGACATAACGCGGGTCAATTCCGCTCATGCCCTCATCTGCATGCTCTTTTTTCAATTCTTCCACATCTGCTCTATTATAGCCTTCTACACTCTCTCCATCATACAAACGCATTTTCTTAACTAAATCAATATCGCCTTTTTTCGGATCCTTCATGCGGGTTAAAATCGTAAACATCGCTGCCACTCTTAAAGTATGCGGTGCAATGTGCACATTGGAAACATCGCTTTCACGGATCATTTTATCGTAAATCTTCTCTTCCTCTGAAACCTTTAAATTATATGGGATTGGCATAACGATTATCCTGGAATGCAAAGCTTCATTCTTTTTATTGGAAATGAATGAACGATACTCTGTTTCATTCGTGTGAGCGACAATTAGCTCATCTGCCGAAATCAGGGCAAAGCGTCCGGCTTTAAAGTTGCCTTCCTGAGTCAGAGATAATAAATGCCATAAAAACTTCTCGTCACACTTCAGCATTTCCTGGAATTCCATCATACCGCGGTTTGCTTTATTCAGTTCCCCGTCGAAACGGTAGGCACGAGGATCGGATTCTGAACCATATTCAGCAATAGTTGAAAAGTCAATGCTTCCAGTCAGATCAGCAATATCCTGGGATTTCGGATCTGAAGGGCTGAAAGTTCCAATCCCCACCCTGCGGTCTTCGGAGAAAATGATTCGTTCAATTAAAACATCTTCTATGCGGCCGCCATACTCCTGTTCGAGACGCATACTATTCAATGGCGATAGGTTTCCTTCAATTCTTATTCCATACTCATCATAAAAATCCTTGCGGAGGTGATGCGGAATTAAATGAAGCGGATCTTCATGCATTGGGCAGCCCTTAATAGCATAGACCGCGCCCCTTTCAGCGTGGGAATATTGCTCCAAACCTCTCTTTAGCATTGTCACTAATGTTGATTTACCGCCGCTGACAGGACCCATTAATAAAAGGATCCTTTTACGGACATCAAGGCGTTTGGCAGCAGGGTGAAAATACTCTTCTACCAGCCTTTCCAATGCTTCTTCTAATCCAAAGAGCTGATTGCTGAAAAATTGGTATCGTTTTTGCCCTTTCACTTCTTCGACACCGGCATCCTTAATCATATTATATACCCGCGAATGTGCTGACTGGGCAACCCATGGCTTCTCTTTGACAATTTCTAAATACTCTCCAAAAGTCCCTTCCCATTTAAGCTTTTCTTCCTCGTGTCTGTACATCTCAATTTTTTTTAGAATATCCATAAGGACCTCCCCCTGTCGCATTATCAGAGACGATTAATATACTCTATGCGCACCGGCAATCGAACATGCGTAAACTATTAAGAGTTTGGTTTGTACTTTTTACGGGGATTAATTATTAGGAATACTTTGCTGCAGGAATCTTACTGTAAAAAAAACTCCATACTTTTCATTCACAGTTATTCATTTTTGGGCTATAATAAGCTTATATTTACATGCTTGCCTATTGAGATACCGCTAAAGGAGGATTACATATACATGGGTACAATTATTATTATCGGTGTAATGGTTGCTTTCCTTGCTGCTATTTTCACTGCCGGCTATGATGACAAGCCAGGCGTAAGCAAAAAATAAGCTGCTGATCTATTCAGCAGCTTTTTTCTTATTTCAATATTCTCCTAGCTTAAATCCATCTTGTTTTTCTGAACAAAATCCTTCATATACATGCGTGTCTGCTTTTCGAGCATGCTGGCAATTTGACTGGTCCAAGTGTCCTTCCGCTTGCCGCCTGTACGCTCATCATAATACTCGGAAATGATTTTATTATACACTTCCAGCTCTTGGCGGTATGCTGTTTCATCCTGATTATACTCATTTTCATGATAAATGTGCTGAAAAGGGAGCCGCGGTTTTTTGTCGTTCTTTTTGGAAGGGTAGCCAACAGCCAGTCCAAACAAAGGAATCACACGATCTGGTGTTTTTAATAGCTCAGCCACTCCCTCCAGATTATTTCTTATTCCGCCAATATAGCAGAGTCCAAGTCCCAGCGATTCTGCAGCAATGGCAGCATTCTGCGCAGCCAAAGCAGCATCAATGACAGCCACCATAAACTTCTCTGTGCTTTCGATTGATGGGATTACATTTTTATTTTCCATTTGTCCGATGACTTCATGACGATGCAGATCAGCACAAAACACGAAAAAATGGCCATTTTCAGCTACATAATTCTGATTGCCTGCCATTTCAGCAAGTTTCGCTTTCTTTTCTTTATCTGTCACTCCGATTATTGAATAGGCCTGGACAAAACTTGAAGTGGAAGCAGCTTGAGCAGATAGTACAATTGTTTCAATCTGCTCTTTAGACAGAGGCCTGTCTTCAAAATTCCGGACGGAACGATGGTCCATCAGCAAGTTGGTAACTTCATTCATCACATCTCATCCTTTCCATATGTACTTTTTCATTTTACCCAGAGAAGAAAGTTTTCTCCAAAGAAAAAGGCCTGATAATCTTTCAGGCCCTGTGTTTTCCTATGATAAATGTAAGTATTCCTGCTGGCGCAGTGCTTCATAGACAAGAATGGCAGCTGTGTTGGATAAGTTAAGCGAACGGATATTATTGTTGATTGGTACCTTTAACAAGCGCTCTTTGTTTCTTTCAATAACATCATTGGGAAGACCGGTCGTTTCCTTGCCGAAAATAAAATAATAATCCTTCTCGACTTTGCTATAGTCAAAAGTGGAATATGGCTTGGTGCCATCCTTCGTTAAATAGAAGTATTCACCATGTTCAGTGCTTTTAAAGAAATCATCCAATGAATCATGATAAACAATTTTTACAAATTGCCAGTAATCCAGGCCAGCCCGCTTCAGCATTTTATCATCTGTTGAAAAGCCGAGCGGCCGGATCAGATGCAATGTCGTATCAGTAGCCGCGCAGGTACGGGCTATATTGCCTGTGTTGGCCGGAATTTCCGGCTGATATAATACTACATGCAATCCCACTTTTTTCACCTCTAAATTAAATCTGCATGTGTTATTATATCACGTTGAAATCACCATACAAATTACTGATCATCGGTAATTGTCAAAAATTTATATTTAATATTTGGTGTATAAGCTGTTGAATCTTCGTAAGCCCAATAGCGCATTCGGCTGTTATAGGTGTGGGCATTGACGAGGGGCATTCCTGATGCATCTTTGCCCGTCACGATTGTTGTATGGTCAAAGCGCCCGTCTCCCTGAAAATCGTAGCAAATAACATCTCCTATTAAGAGCTGATCCGCACTGGAGACTTCCTCAGCCCTTAACCCTGAATTTGAACTGGGCAAATACCACCGCATTGAATTCGCTACTGTCCAGCTGTAGCTCCAATTCCCGCTTCTCATCCACCAGCCTTTACCGCGGTTGGGGTATCCCCTCATTGGGCCGCCGCCTGCATGAAGGCACTGGGAAATATAATTGGTGCAATCCACATCAAATTTCTTATAGGCCGGATTATAAGTGTTCCACCATTTTTCTGCATACTGTACAGCCTTCATGCGGTCATATTCATACTCATACCTTTCTTCTTCTTCAAATACCCGGTCTGAAGATACTTCTTCTTTTTTACTATCTTTAAAAGGATTTTTCTCCCGGTCTTCAACAAATACTCCTTTATAGAAGTCGGCTATCCGCTCTTCAATCTCTTCTTCCAAATAAAATATGCCTTTTTGTTTAATTAGATATTTGAAGTGAACTCTATATTCGACCGGAGTCACATCTTCCTTCTCCTTGCCGACCCTGATCACATTTCCGGTTGCCTGTGCTTTCACAATCTCACCGGAGCGGCCGGAAAGAGATTCTTTCTTTTTCTCAATCTTAGGGCATGTATGAATTGAACTTCTTGAATGGGAAACGCACTGCTGCACTCTTTTCTTTAACAGCTCATGAAGCTGGTCCCTCACGCACCTCACTCCTCTCCTATTCAATACATATGAGAAGAAGCAAAGGACTTTGCTTAATTTTTCGCGCAATCCTGCAGTAAATCAGCCGGGCTGACCAGTTTCTGCGGTCATACAGAAAAAAAGCTATAAAAAAAGGGGGGATTTCTCCCCCTCATTGTTCAAAAAAACTCAAACCTTTTTCTATTTCAGCAATGACTTCTCCGTCTTTCTCCTGCTGCAATGCCTGTTTTAGTGCAGGGAGTGATTTTTCCCCGCCTATTTTCCCGAGCGCCCATGCGGCCGTTCCCCGTATTACCGGCCTCGGATCCTCTTTCATAACTTTAATCAGGTCTTCTGCCGCTGTCTCATCTTTGTAGTGAGCCAGGGCGATGATGGCATTTCGCTGGATCGGCTTTTTCCCTCTCCAGGAACCTGAGACCGGGCCATATTTTTCTTTGAATTCACGGTTGCTGATAAAAAGAAGCGGCCTTAAAAGCGGCTTTGCCACTTCCGGATCCGGCTCCATTTCATCATGCAGATGAAAATCCTTGCCTTTATTTTCAGGACATACAGTTTGACAGGTGTCGCAGCCATAAAGCCTGTTCCCCAGTTTTTCTCTATACGGCTCTGCGAGAAAACCCTTTGTCTGTGTCAAAAAGGCAATGCATTTCTGTGCATCAAGCTGACCTCCCTGAATTAAAGCCCCTGTCGGGCAGACCTCAACACATTTATTGCAGCTTCCGCATTTGTCTTCCATTGGCTTATCAGGCTCAAAAGGCAGATTTGTTATCATTTCTCCAAGATAAACATACGATCCGAATTCCGGTGTGATGATGGAACAGTTTTTTCCGCTCCAGCCGATTCCGGCACGCTGTGCAACGGCCCGATCCACCAGCTCACCTGTATCCACCATGGATTTGCATATCGCCTCAGGAATTCTTGACTGAATGAATTCCTCAAGCTTCTGAAGACGTTCCCTCAGGATATGATGATAATCCTTCCCCCATGAAGCCCGGCAGAAAATCCCCCTTCTTTCACCTCTTTTGCTGACAACCCTTACCTTCATTTTGGAAGGATAAGCAACCGCAATGGAAATAATAGACCGGGGCTTGTCCATTAGCAGGCCGGGATTCACCCTCTTCTCAATATCAGGCTCTTCAAATCCTGACTGATATTGAAGCTCCTGCTGGCGAATCAGCCTATTTTTCATTTCATCAAAAGTGCCCGCTGTCGTAAAACCGATTTTATCAATGCCAATTGTTTTGCTGTATTCAATCACTTCCTGCTTGAATTGTGCAAAGTCCATTGTATGACCTCCTTTCGCGGAGAATTTAATTTATATGAAAGTCTTTAATTTATTGAATCACCGCTTATTATGATAAACTATTTTAAAGTAATTTTGGAGGTGGAAAGCTTGGAAATTATGATAGCTCCAGAGCTGTGCAAATTATTGCCCCATTTTAAAGTCGGATTTATTACATATAAAAATATCGAAGTCGGACAATCTCCTCAAATGGTAAAGGGCAGACTCCAATTATTTCAGGAATCTATTTATTTTGACTTAGAGGACAAGAGTGTTACAGAATTTGAAGGGATCAAAGAATGGCGGCAGATCTTCAAAACGGCAGGCAAGGATCCAAACCGCTACCGCCATTCTGCAGAAGCACTTTACAGAAGAATTAAAAAACAAAATTATCTGCAGCCGGTCAACAGCTCCATCGATATTAACAATTTCTTTTCCCTGGAATACCAAATACCGATCGGCGTATATGATGCTGATAAGCTTTCAGGCCATCTGACTATCAGGTTAGGCAAAGAAGGCGAAGAATATAACGGCTTAAACGGAAGGTCCAATTCGCTTGCCAATTTAATAATCAGTGAAGATGCGGAAGGGCCATTTGGCAGTCCGTTTGTGGACTCTGAAAGGACAGCTGTCACCGAACAGACTAACAATGCCGTTCAAATTGTTTATTTGCGCCCCTCTTTGGAAACGGATAAGGCTGAAAAAATGACAGAGTCATTAATGCACATGTATACTCAAGTGCATGGCGGAGAAGGAAGCTTTAAGGTCATTGAATGTTAGTCACTTCTATAGAAATCGAGTGGAATCTGCGGATGCCGCCCGATTTTTTTATTTAATAGCCAAAGAACATGAAAAAACGCAATACCTCGTTCTTTTTGAACGAAACACTGCGTTGGCTATGTATGGAGCGGGTGAAGGGAATCGAACCCTCATCATCAGCTTGGAAGGCTGAGGTTTTACCACTAAACTACACCCGCGTTTATATAAAGTTACAGATTACTGATTTCGTTCCCGTTCTTGCATGCCTCTTCCTCTGAAAGATTATTCAAGGAAGCCTATGCGTCGAGGCAACTCGCTGATGATTCATGGATGTATTGCTCGTGGCTGAGGTTTTACCACTAAACTAGACCCGCGTTTGTGAATGTATATTCAATCATAAATGCAAATATGAATATACATTTTGTCGAATCAACTATTTAATAGTACTAAAATCAGCGTAAATGGTCAACCCTTTTTGAGAAATTTGTCGAAAAAACAGAGAGGGGCTATTTCCCCTCCCTATTTTATACCCACCACATTTCCGAAGGCTGCTCTTCGATTAAGATGGATTTTAGGTTCCTTACTGCTCTTGTAAATCCTTCTTCAATCGACATAAGCGGATCTTCGTGCTCGATGCTGACAACATAGTCATAACCAAATGTGCGCAAAGCGCTCATCATATCAGACCATTCCTGCAGGCTGTGTCCGCACCCGACTGACCTGAATGTCCACGCCCTGGTCTGCACATTGCCATACGGCTGCATATCCGTTAACCCGTACATATTCACATTTTCCTGGTCAATATAGGTATCTTTTGCATGAAAATGATGAATGGCATTTTCTCTTCCCAGTATCTTGATTGCTGCCACAGGGTCGATGCCCTGCCACCATAAATGGCTTGGATCCAGATTGGCCCCAATGGCGTCACATGTTTCTTCCCTTAATTTTAAAAGCGTGTAAGGAGTGTGCACTAGAAATCCTCCATGCAGTTCGAGACCAATTTTCACATTATGGTCTTTGGCAAATTGTCCTGCTTTCTTCCAGTAAGGAATGAGCTTCTCCTCCCATTGCCATTTCAGCACTTCTCCATACTCATTCGGCCACGGTGCGACCGGCCAATTCGGATGCTTTGCTCCATCCCCGTCACCTGCAGTGCCGGAAAAACAGTTAACAACCGGAACATTCATTAAGCTGGCTAACTTAATCGTGTCGTATAATACACGGTCTGACTCCTTTGCAAATGCTTTATCAGGTGAGATCGGATTGCCATGACAGCTGAATGCGCTGATTTCTAGCCCCCTCGACAAAACCTTGTTAAGGTAATCATCCCGGAGTTCATTGCTTTCCAAAAGCTCCTGCAGGCTGCAGTGAGCGTTACCGGGATAGACTCCCGTTCCGATTTCAACAGCCTTAAGTCCTGCAGCTTTCACATGATCGAGCATATCTTCAAAATTTTTCTCAGCAAATAATACGGTAAATACGCCGAGCTTCACAAAATCCCCTCCTGGCTTCTCTTAAATTTCTCGATTGCTGCTACTGTAAATCGCATCAATAATCCTGGTTGTCTGCAGTGCTTCTTCTGCTTTAACCATAAATTCTTCGCTGCCCAAACAGCTGTTAATAAAGTTCCGTGCCTGCTTTAAAGCATAGTCATCTTCTCCCGGGAGCCATTCAGAACGTGTATTCAGGAGCATTCCATGTTTGGATTGATTTAAACTGAAGGGAAATAAATCAATTCCTCCATACTGCCCTGAAAGACTGAGGCTTTCATCATCCTGTTCAATATTGGCAGACCAGGAAGTCTCAAAAAGAAGGGAAGCGCCATTCGCAAATTTTATGTAAGCTGTCACATGATCATCTACTTCAAAGGATTGATGGTCAAAACTGCCCCATAGATTCACCTGATCAGGCATTTTGCTTAATGTATTGTAAGCTGTACCGGATACCTCCGTTTCAGCCGGGTTTCCCAAAAGCCAAAGCGAGAGGTCAAGCAAATGGCAGCCATAATCAATCAAGCTTCCTCCGCCCTGGAGTTCCTTATTGGTAAAAACACCCCAGCCCGGCACCTTTCTTCTTCTCATCGCTCTTGCCCGGGCTGCAAACGGAGTGCCAATTTCATTTTCTGAAATGAGTTTTTTGGCAGCCTGTGCCTCTTTCATAAACCGGTAGTGATAAGCAATGGCCAATACCTTCCCGGACCTGTCTCTTGCCTCAATCATTTTCCTGCATTCTTCCGCCGTCATGGCCATCGGCTTCTCACACAAAACATGCAGCCCGGCCTCCAGCGCAGCAGCAGTAATTTCAGCATGAAACTTATTCGGTGTACAAATAACCACGGCATCTGTTTCATTGAATACTTCTTTATAATCTGTAAAAGCGCTGCTGATTCCAAACTTCTTTGCAGCCAGCTGTGCAGTATCCTCATTCACATCGCAGATAGCTGTTATGGAAGCACTTTCCGATAATTTCATTAAAACGGGAATATGCCGGGATTGGGCAATTCCGCCAGCACCGATAATTCCGATCCGAAGTTTTTTCATGGATGCACCTCAATTAATTCTTACAATCTGCTTTGTTTCGCTGGACTCCAGGGCAGCAAGAATCACTTGGAGCGACTTCATTCCCTCGGAACCGGAGATGGCAGGCTCCTGTTCATTTAAAATACTTTCAATGAAGTGGTCAATGACCCCTGAACTCTTTTGCCCGCCTTCTTCATTTGTCTGGATTCCGCCGAGCTCGTACTTCACTGTTTCACCGTTTGCATACTGAACAATGAGAGAGTTCACCGGATCATCCTCGAGTCTCAAAATAGCTTTCTCACCATAAATAATTGTAGAATTGTCTTCTTTAGATACGTAAGACCAGCTTGCAGCCAATGTACCGATCACACCGCTTTCCGTTTTCAAAACGCATACGGCTGTATCATCGACATCAGCACCGGCTTTGGCACTTGTTTCGACAAATGCTCCGACCTCAGCAAACTCTTCTCCCAGCAGGTAACGCAAGAGGTCAGTCTTATGGACACCAAGGTCACCCATCGCGCCAATAAAAGCCTGATCCTTTTTGAAGAACCAGCTTTCTTTGCCATCTGCACTCCATCCCTCCGGCCCGCCATGTCCAAAAGCAGTCCGGAAACTGTAGATTTTTCCCGCTTCCCCCCTTGAAATCAACTCCTTTGCTTTTTTATGAGATGGAACAAAGCGCTGATTATGAGCAATCATTAATTTCTTTCCATTTTTATGGGCCGCTTCTATCATATCCTGCGCCTCTTCCATAGAAGTGGCCATTGGCTTTTCACATAAAACATGCTTGCCCGCGTTCAATGCTGCAACTGAAATTGGAGCATGCAGATAATTCGGGGTGCAGACACTCACTGCATCTATATCCGTGTCATCCAACAATTCCCTATAATCGGTGTACGCCTTCACCTCGTAAAGATCTGCAAATCCTTTTGCACGCCCTTCATTAATATCACATACTGCTGCAATGACAGCCCCGCTGCTTGCATGATATTCAGGCATATGCCGATGCCTGGCTATACTTCCGCATCCAATGATCCCAATCTTGAGTTTTTTCATCTTAATTCTCCACTCCTTCATGTTTCACACTGATACTCTCAAGCGGCTCCGCATTTCCATAGACCGGTACCGGAAGATCAGCCGGCTTCGCCCATTTAACAGCATTTTTAATAACCTGCTGGACGTCCTTATGATAATAGGTTGGATACGTTTCATGTCCCGGACGGAAATAAAAGATTTTTCCTTTTCCCCGCTTGTATGTGCAGCCGCTCCGGAAAACCTCACCGCCTTCAAACCAGCTCACCATTACAAGCTCATCCGGTGCAGGGATATCAAAATGTTCTCCATACATCTCTTCTTTTTCCAGTTCAATATATTCTCCAAGTCCTTCTGCAATCGGATGGCTCGGGTCTACAATCCAAATTCGTTCCTTTTCATCCGCTTCTCTCCACTTTAAATCACAGGAAGTTCCCATCAGCACTTTAAAAATTTTAGAAAAATGGCCGGAATGAAGGACAATCAGCCCCATTCCATCGAGTACTCTTTGTTTTACTTTTTCGACGATTGCATCCTCAACTTCCCCATGCGCCAGGTGCCCCCACCAGACTAAAACATCTGTTTCCTGTAGAACAGCATCACTGAGTCCATGTTCGGACTCATCCAATGTCGCTGTTTTCACCTTAAAATCTTCTCCACTTAAAAAATCCGCAATGGCACCATGGATACCATCAGGATAGACTGCCCTTACCTTTTCATCCTTCTGCTCATGGCGATTCTCATTCCAGACAAGCACGTTAATCATGGATCTTCCTCCTTCTTAATTCATACTTCTATATTCATTTGGGGAAATTCCCTCAGTCTTTTTAAAGACTTTGCTAAAATACTTTTCATCCTGATAGCCAACCTGAAAAGCAATTTCATAGATTTTCAGTTTATGGTTCTGCAGAAGTTCCTTGGCCTTGTTCATTCGGACATTCGTTATAAAGTCTGTAATAGTAGCCTGATATTCCTGTTTAAACTTCCTGGAGATGTACTCCCTGCTTAAATAAAATCTATCTGCAATTTCCTGCAGATTAATATCTTTGTTATAGCTTTCCAGCAGAAACTGTTCTATTTGCTGGATCACATTCATTTCCCTGTTTTGCTCCTGATGGCATTCTACTGGAGAATTTTGCTGCTTCCATTCATTAATGGCTTTTTCCAGGATTTCATTCAAAATGTCCGGATCGATAGGCTTCAAGATATAATCAAAGCTTTTATAACAGATGGCATTCCTCATATAGTCGAAATCATCATATCCGCTGACAACAATCGTCTTGCTGGATAGATCTGAAGAATGTATCCATTTTAAAAGGCTTATGCCATCTCTCTTTGGCATGCTCATATCTGTGAATATGATTTCCGGGCGATGCTCTTTAATCAGCTTTATGGCCTCATTTCCATCTGCCGCCTCCATGATCGTGTCAATCCCAAAACGGCTCCAATCTCCAAGAAGCATTAAACCTTCCCGCACATGCTGTTCATCATCCACAATAATTGCTTTCATCTTTTCCACCTTCCATCCTTTTTGGAAGTTTAATAGAAACCAGCAGCCCGCCCTGCTCCAAGTTCTTAAGCTGCAGGTAAGCCCGTCTGCCATAATAAAGTTTTAACCGGACATAAACATTCTTCAGTCCGATATTCATTGACTCACCATTTTGCCCTATCCAGTCATTCATCAAATGCATCCGGATTTCCTCCAGCCTGCTCTCAGAAACGCCTGTGCCATTATCCTCAATAAGAAGATCCAGGTAAAATTCATCCTGTCTGCAGGTTATTTTAACCTCTCCAGTTTTTTCGCGTGCATCAAAGCCGTGTTTAAAGTAATTCTCCACTAAAGGCTGTAATATCATTTTCGGGACAGGGAACCCCAATGCTTCATCATCAAGCTGAAAATTAAACTGAAGCTGATCACCAAATCGTTCCTTTTGGAGCAGAAGGTAGGCCTTGGTATGGTCAATCTCTTTTTGAAGAGGAACCATCCCCTCCTCCATATTCATGCTGTACCTCATGATTTTTGAAAGGCGGGTAACAGAAGAATAAATTTGCGGGCCCTGATTTTTCAAGGCCGCAGTTCCAATTGACTGCAATGCATTGTATAAAAAATGCGGATTAACCTGTGACTGCAGAACCTTAAGCTGATTTGTCTTGTTTTCAAGCTGAAGCTTATACTCCCGATTAATCAGATCATTAATTTTATCGATCATTTGCCTGAATCGATCCCCGAGATGACCAATCTCATCATTACCGAAAGATTTAAAACGGACATCAAGATTTCCCTTTTCAACCTGATCGATATTTTTGAGGAGAATTCTGATGGGAGAGGTAATTCTGACAGAAATAAATAACGTGGCGAGAATAACCAGGCACAGCCCGATTACGCCAAACATGATATTGATTTTCGCCACACTGAATGCACTTTCATATAAAGTGGTATATGGGACTCGCTTAACAAGATACCAGCCGCCTGAATTTTTCGATAATTGATCGTATATCATTACACCGCTGAATGTATCTTCCTCCCATTCAGCCGTGCCATTTTCTTTATTTGCCCCTATCACCCAATCAATCCACTCAGGTGTTTTATCTCCGTTATCAGCTTCATCCGTTGAACGGTAGATCATGTCACCTTCAGGAGATATAATATAAAATTCTTCATTTTCCCCCGAATAAAGATTGCGGCTGATATTGGTTATTTGATCCGGTGAAAACTCCAATGATATATAGGCCAATAGATCATCCGCTGGAATATTGATTAAAGACCGGTGAAGCGTAATTACATTCTCAGGCTTCTTTTCATCAGGATCCTTTATCTTATGGACCGGCTCAAGAAACATATTGTTTGGACTTTCTTCCGCTTTTTCGTAATATTCCTGATTGGCATTTGTCAGCCTCTTTGAAAAAACAACAGTAGAGCGGCGGCTCGCTGTTATGAGCCGATCTTCCTTTGCAACTGCAATATTAACCCGTTTGATATTTTCCTCAGCATACAATATGGTCGAAATTACATTTCTTACAGCTTCGACAGCCTGGTAATTATTTTCCTTCCTCGGATCTTTTAAAAAGTTTATAAAACCTGGATTATTGTAGAGAGATAGTGTCAGCCCATCCAGTTCATTTATGTACCCCTCCAGGTTCACTTTTCCTTGATATAATAGGTTGCTATTTTCTTTAATGGCCTGGTCCTTCAAGGATTCGGCTGTATGGTAGTAAGTGATGATAATGGACGCCCCAAATGGAACGATTGTGGCAACCATTAATAGAACAATCAGTTTATTCCTAATGCTCCTTTTGAACATTTACATCCCCCGCTGCTATCTCTTTTACAATAGTATAAAGCAACTTCCCTTTTTGGGGATGCCTTTTTTCTATGGGATTTTCCGGATTATAAAGTGAAACTTCAATCAGTGGGGTTTTTCCTTATCCCCCACTGATTGTTAGTCGCGTTCTAGTGTCGCTAAGATCTCCGCTAGCGCTTCGATCAAACGACNNCGTTAGACTGCGATAAAAATAGAAAACAGAAAGCATATCTTTTGCAGACATGCTTCCCGTTTCACCAAAATTTATTTCAAGTTATCCCAGGATGCCTGGAAGCGTTCAACAACCGTATCATAATCAATCTTTCCGGCAGCATATTCCTGGATTGTTGCTGCAAACTCTTTATTTGCACCATCCGGCCATCTGAACCATGTCCAAGGAATCGTTTTCTCTTCCTTAGAATACTCAAGAATATGCTTTCCAAGTGGCCCTAAACCTGTTGGCTCAATATTGTCAAAGGCTGGAATGAAAGCAAACTCTTCTGTGATATAACGTTTGCCTGTTTCAGATGAAACCATCCAGTTAAGGAATAACTTGGCTTCTTCAAGATGCTCAGAGTTTTTGTTAAGAACCCAGTTGTTCGGCACGCCTACCGGTAAACGGTCTGCCTTAGCTTCATCATCAGTCAGAGGAATCGGGAGGAATCCCATATTAATGTCAGGGTCAATTTCAAGAATCATGTTCTCTGTCCAGTTCCCCTGCTGAAGCATAGCTGTTTTGCCGGAAGCAAATAGTGTGACTTGCGTATTGTAATCAGTTGTTAACGGATTGTCATTTCCGAAGTTAATTTCAGTATCAAGAACTTCTTTGAATTCTTTAAATTTATCATTGCCGGTTAACTTTTCAGATCCGCTGTATAAGCCTTCAATAAATGCAACAGGATCCTCCTGCTGTGCAAATGGAATGTTTAACAAATGCTGCCCAATGACCCACCACTCACCGTAACCGGCAGAGAAAGGGGTAATTCCTTTATCTTTGAGCTTTTTAGCAGCATCCTTCAATTCAGAAATCGTATTAGGCGGTTCAGTAATTCCCGCTTCTTTAAATAAATCCTTGTTATAAATAAACCCGTATCCTTCCAGGTTTACCGGCATTCCATAAAGCTTGCCATCTGTATCGGTCGTTGGCACCTTTCCAATTGGAAGTACATGCTCTGCCCACGGCTCATTTGAAAGGTCAGCAAGATGCTCTTTCCAAAGCTCCAGTTCCTTAAATCCGCCATTATTAAAAATGTCAGGCTGTTCTCCGGAAGCAAACTTCGCTTTTAATGCGGCACCATAATCAGCTCCGCCTCCGACAGACTCAAGCTTAATTTTAATATTTGGATGCTCTTTTTCGAATTCGCCAATCATTTCCTGAAGCTGATCGGCAATCTCCACTTTAAATTGGAACATGTTCAGTGTTACCACTTCATCACCATTTTTTGAATCATCCTTTGGCTTTTCATCCCCTGAAGAGCTGGAAGAAGAACAGCCCGCCATAATGCCGGCCATCAGAATCAATGACAGCAGTAATAGAGCAAAGCGTTTCATTTTGTTTCCCCCCTGAATAATTTTATATAAACTTTCACAGCCTCTTTGGATGTAAAAGTCTCTACCATTACTTAATGGATCCTTGTGCAATGCCTTTTATAATATGCTTCTGCAGGAACAGGAAGAAAATGATGACCGGTGTAATGCCCATCACAAGGGCAGCCAGTCCCATATCCCACTGCTTTGTATATTGTGCGAAGAATGAGCTTGTGGCCAAAGGAATCGTTCTAAGCTCTGCATCCTGAAGCACCAGAAGCGGCAGCAGATAGTCATTCCAGATCCACAATGTATTTAGAATGACAACCGTTACAGTTATTGGCTTCAGAAGCGGAAAAACAATTCTCCAAAAGACGCCAAACTGGCTGCACCCATCAATTCGGGCCGACTCTTCGATCTCGATTGGAACTGTTTTAATAAAACCGTGATAAAGGAAAAGTGATAATGGTACACCAAAGCCAAAGTACATAATGATGAGACCAGGTATGCTGTTTGTCAGATTCAGCGTGCCACCGAGTTTCATCAGAGGAATCATAACGGTCTGGAATGGAATAACCATCGCAGATACAAATAAAACAAACAGGATTTTGCTGAATTTCCCCGGAGTCCTAACCATCTTCCAGGCAGCCATAGAACTGATGACAACCAGTCCAATATTGCTGATTACCGTTATTATAAGCGAATTCCAGAAGGCCCGAGGGAAATTAATGATATCCCATACCTTCAGATAATTGGAGAATAAAAATTCCTGCGGCCATGCTGCAGCATCAATCAGGATATCTGCAAAACCCTTTACAGAATTAATGAACACGAAGTAAAAAGGAATGAGGAATATGATTCCTAATAGAATTCCGATGATCTCCAGCAGCAGCGTAACCTTCGTATATCTGGGATTCATTATGCCTCAACCTCCCTTTTCTTCGTCATCATCACCTGAACCGTTGTAAAAATAGCTACCACAAGGAAGAATAAAATCGATTTTGCGGTACCAAGACCATACCGGTTATTCTGGAATGCCTCTTGATAAATGTTAATCGCAACCGATTGTGTCGAGTTAAATGGCCCGCCGCCTGTCAGTGAAATATTCAGGTCAAAAATCTTAAATGCCATTGATATCGTTAAGAAGAAACAAATCGTAAATGCCGGTAAAATAAGCGGAATGATTATTTTTGTCAGCAGTGTCCAGCTTGATGCTCCATCGATTCTTGCTGCCTCAAGCAGTGTCTGATCAACCCCCTGCAGTGCTGCAATATAAATAACCATCATATATCCGCTGATCTGCCAGGCAAACACAATTACAATGCCCCAGAATGCTGTTGTCTCATCTCCAAGCCATGGAAGCTTAAAAACTGAAAGATCCGTTAGATTACCGATAGCAGCAAACCCTTTTACAAAAATAAACTGCCAGATGAACCCAAGCAATAATCCCCCGATAACATTCGGAATGAAAAACACAGTCCTCAATAAATTCCTGGACTTCAAGGCTGCGTTCAATAATAATGCAAGTCCAAATCCTAGTAAATTACTAATAATAACCGAAGCTAACATAAATTTAGTAGTAAAAATAAAGGAATCAAAAAACTTAGGATCACTCTTAAAAATCTTTATATAGTTTTCAAGCCCAACCCACTCAACCACAGAACTAACGCCATTCCAGGACGTAAACGAATAATAAATCCCCATCAGGAAAGGAATGATCTGTATCACCAGGAAAAAAATTAATGCAGGCCCTACAAAAGCAAGGTATGTTAAAATCTTTTTCAAATTTGCTTTTTTCCTGGAAACTGTTTTAATCTCTGACTTAATTGCCGGTTCCCCGATCTCAACCTTTGTCTCCAATTCTCTTCACCGCCCCCTATCTTCTTGCAAACACTTTCCTACATTATATTTGAAAGCGTTTGCCTATATAGGTGACTGAATTGACTAAATGGTGCAATATTTTGACTTTTTCAAAGGGTATAACTTGTGTTAATGGAAAACATTGCATAGAATGAAGCTATCTTGAATATAGGGATGTGAATTATGATAGTAAAACTTCGGTATGAACCAGAGGAATTAAAGCTGCTTCGCTGTTTACAGGGAAGAATGCGGCTTTCCCCTAAAGATTACAGCTACTTTCTTAATTTAGAAAAAGGTTTTTCAGGTGAGCAGCAATTTGATCAACTGCTGGAACAATCGTCTGAGGAATGGATTATTCTTAATGATTTATTGTTCGATTACAGTAACACCCTTTTCCAAATAGATTCACTATTAATCACTGGAGACTGTATTTATATTTTTGAAGTCAAGAATTATGAAGGAGACTTCTATATCGATCAAGACAGATGGTATACAGCACCATCAAAAAACGAAGTGAAAAACCCCCTTCTGCAGCTGCAGCGAAGTGAATCACTCCTGAGAAGACTTCTGCATGAATTGAGAGTAAAAACCCCACTTAAGGCTCTTCTTATTTTTATTAACCCCGAATTTCATTTGTATCAGGCCGCAATGTATCTTCCTGCTATATTTCCAGCGCAGCTTAATCGCTTTTTAGACACATTGAAAATGAAATCCCAGCCGGCAACTAAAAATCATTTTATGCTGGCGGAAAAGCTAATGTCGCTTCATATGAAAGATATTCCTTATGGCAGGCATTTTAAGTATACTTTTGAAGAATTAGAAAAGGGGGTTAAATGTACTTCTTGTGGCTTGTTTATGTCTTTATTAAATAAAAACAATTTAAAATGCGGCTGCGGATCAATTGAGAAAACCGAATTTGCTATATTGAGGAGTGTTGAAGAATATAAAATACTATTCCCTGAAGAAAAAATAACAACCAAGTCTATTCATATGTTTTGTAATATTCTAAACTCAAAAAGATCCACTCAAAAAATCTTATCTAAGCAATATCAGATCAATGGATTTGGTAAGACATCCTATTATGAACCTTTTTGAAATGTATTTTGGTCAAAGTATTCAAATTCCCTTGAGGTATAGAGAGTAGGCTACCTTGTATTTATTCTATGCTTTGAAGCTGCCCTTCTTTTGGTTTTTAGTGGAGACCTGGTTTCTATGCTTTGATGCAGCTTCTTTTGGATTTTAATGAAGATGTGGTTACTATCCTATCCTTTGACGTACCTTCTTTTGGTTTTTAGTGAAGATGTGGTTACTATCCTATACTTTGATGCAGCTTCTTTGGATTTTTAGTGAAGAAGTGGTCTCTATCCTGTACTTTGATGCAGCTTCTTTGGGTTTTTAGTGAAGATGTGGTCTCTATCCTATACTTTGACGCAACTTCTTTTAATTTTGATGAAGATGTAATTTCTATCCTATGGTTTGACGCAACTTCTTTTAATTTTGAGAAGATGTAGTTTCTATCCTATGCTTTAACTCTTTCATTCTCGTTTGCTAATAAAGAGTTATCTACTTTGGAGCTACACCATATCCATTACTTGCTTCATTAATTCAAACTTGGTTTATCTTGTAGCATAGGAAGCTTCCGAACAGTTCAGAACTCTATTTCAAAACCACCCTCTGAACCGTTCGGAACTCCGCATTGAAACAATTGGTGATAATCAGAAAAATGGCTGTATGGATGATTAATGTCCTTCAAAATCAGCAGGGATATAAATTAACAACAAAAAAAGGCTTCCTATTAAGGAAACCTTTTTTTCAGATACCGGTGGTCGGGGTCGAACCGACACTCCAGAAGGAACACGATTTTGAGTCAAGACTCTCTTACGACACCCCACCGATACAGTTATATCAACAGTTCATTAAATTTTAACTAAAACCGACGCATACGATTACTTACTATTATGCTTATACTTGTCTGAATAGTCAAGAAGTTTGTTTGTTAAATTTCGCTTGTCCCATTTGTTTATACTTCTTAATAAGGACTCTTTCATAATGTCTTGCATCCTGAACGGTGTCAAATTCAGCTACAATTTTATAACCTACCAGTCCTTCCTCCATTAGTCTTCTATGTTCCGAATTCCTTCTATTAGTATACCTTCTACACCTATACCAAAACCCACTTCCAACATAAACGACTTCATTACCTAGAAGATGACAGTAAACTGTTTGTTTATCGACTTTTCTAAGTTCGTCAGGCTTAAGTTCGTAGTTCTTTATAAGCTGTTGTATCTTCTGGAAATTTATTCCATAAACCTTTGCGATGTCCTGATTTGTCATTTTGTTTGATAAATGTTTAATTAACTTCTCTTTAGTCGGATACAAGATAACCACCTCGCTACTCTTATATCAACAAAATAAAAAGTGTAAAATGAAGCTATCAAATTTAATAAACTGAAGGGAAATAGAAAATGAGCAAAAGGTTTTTTACTGAAAAGGATTTAACAAGAAAAAGACAAGCCTATTATAATTTTTATAAAGATGAAGAGAGCGGAGGTTTAAGAGCATTTAACGGATTAAATGAAGAGCTTACCCTTAAAGAAGTTGAAGAGTTAATAGCAGGACTAACGACTTCATATCCAAATATAAGTGATAAAGAATATAAAGAGCGAACTTTGGACCAAATAAAAAATGATGTTGATTATTCTTTTTCTGAATTTAATCAAGGTCCAGCAATTAAAAAGTATTTTAGAAAAGATTTAAAAAGGCATTATACTATTGAATGTGTTAATTGTTTAAAAGAAATTTCAACTAAAACTAATGAAGGATATTGGATGGCACAAAATTGGCACAAGGAGATTCATGGTGAAAAGTTTTGCTCAGAATGGTGCGTCAATAAGTATATTGACGAAATTAAACAAAATACAATTAAAGAGAAAAAAGTCCGTTATGGTTTATAAACGATTTAATCAAAAAACCTTGAAATCGAAATCAAGGTTTTTTGTATTATAAAATTTAGATTTTATGCTAAAAAACCTCATCCGGAGACAAGTCCATATTTTTATATAGCTTCTTCTTCATACATTTCATTTCCACCAGGAACACAGTTGTAGAAGTTTGGATCTTGTACTGCTTTGAATTGGTCGATGTAAAATTTTTCCAAATCACAAAGTTGTTCGTGAGAATATCCAAAAGCTATATCTTCTCTTACAAAGTTTTCACTTCCGTATTTTTCAATTGCTTTCTTAAAAACTGTTCCACTTCCAAGGTAATCATCACCAAAAACTGTGTGCTTTCCAATGTATTGTTTTCCATTGATTAGATTAGTAGTTATATAAATGAAGCCATACTTCATGTTAGTATCGAATTCTTCATTTTTGATAATTTTCTTTTTCTTACCGAGAACAGGAGTTATGTCTTTCCATCTCCCTTCACCTTCAAGTATTGTTTTCAAAAAACTGAAAAGTTTGTTATGAGTTCTTTTCATTTGATTTCCATGATATTGATCGCTATGTTCTATTCCAGTCATTTTCGGTTTGTCCAAGTGATCAGAATAAATTGTCATACCAATAAGATTGTTAGTCTTCTGAAATATTTTTACCATCATATAATTTTCTTCATTTGATTTTCTAGTCATCATTCATTCCTCCAAAATAGTTGAATCTCTATTCATTAGATTAGCATAATTTAAAAACTAGCCCCCACATATATGCAATTGATTGGATAACAAATGAAAAATGAATTAGTAAAAAAATCTATTTACCCTTTTAAGATTTTATGATATTAATATATTGGGGGAGGAAACTCCCCGAAACATATGTATTACCAAAGTGAAAAGAAACATGTGGTGCTAAAGCAAGCGGGCAAAGACCCAAAAGGGTGCGCGAGGTGGGTTACCTTCGGGGTAGGCGTAGGTGTTTCGTTTTTTTTTCAACGAGGTGTACATATGAAAAATTTCAAGAATTTTAGTTTTATCTTATTAATCGCCCTAGTGGTCATTGTGACTGCAAATATCATTGTTTCAAAAATTCCTTTAGCTGAGGAAAGTACCCGATGCTCGGATTTGGTTTTTAATCTTAAGCAAGGCGAAATCAGACATACTACTGGAGAGGGCGTAAATGTTTCTTGTTACATTACAAAGACGGGTAAGTAACGTTTTTGGACCCAGGGCTAAAACCCTGGGTTTTTTTGTTTTAAATATATAAAATTGATATTTAATATTCGTTAGAATATTACCAAACCTGTAAAATATTGATATATTATAATTAGAACTTTAGATTTATAGTTTCATATTACTAATGGGTGGTGTAAATTATCATGACAAAACTAAGAATAGTTAACCTACCTAACAAGGAGGCATTGACTGAAGAAAAAATCATAAAGAGTTTAAATGCTACAGAAGTACTACATGAACAATTCTCTATTACTGATTTACCAAATGGGATGATTGGGTTAGCTGCAGCTTTACCTGCTGCGACTGCTGTTTTTGACTTAGCAGGTTCATCTCTAAGTATTCGAAATAATGGTGCATTAAATTACGCCGCTGATTCTCAAGATTTATTTAGAGGTTTAAGTAATATCATATATATGCATGATGGAATTATAGAAAAATTTCCCGGTGATGGAATAAGCATGCACTTTCCAGCGACTAATATCACTAAGGAAACTGCTATAATAAGAGCTTATAAAGCAATAAAGGAAATGGATTGGTTTCTTCGTGACAAAAAGAAAATGAACAAAAGTCAGTATAGATTTACTCTTACCTATGGAGAAGATACAATAGTAACTAAATTTGGAAATGCTCGACACGAGGAAATTATTTCAATAGGTCATGCAGTTAATGTTGCACACAAATTAGAAAAACAAGTAAAATCTGGCGGGTACTATATAGGTATGGATGATCAATGCAAACCTATTATAGAAAAAAAATGGTATGATGAAAATTATCAACGCGAATGGATGCCTGATGATCTTTGTAGAGGTGATAAATTAATCGAATTCTGGTATGGAGTGAAGTAATTAAATGAATTTTTCATCAAAAGACGATCGCGACCGCTTATATGATTATCACAAGCACAATTTAGTGTATATAGGTGATTATATTAAATTTGCAGATGCAAAAGCTGGAGTTGCATTAAGTGTAACATTATTGATGTTGGGTTTCTTTGGAAAAATAGCTAAAGAAAATGGATTTAGTGGTTTGAATTTTTGGGAGTATAGCTTATTGATTGGTTTAATTCCTTTACTTGTGGCTTGCTTTATATTCATTCTGAGGATACTCTGGCCAAATTATCCTACTGGTACAACTGCTTATATGTCCTGGGGTGGAATTGGCTCCTTCGAAAATAGCCGAGAATATTTAAATCGTTTAAATTCCTTAAGCGATAAACAATTGATTAATGATATGGCAAAACAAAATTACAGCCTTGCTGATGTCTGTTTAACAAAGTATAAAAATTTAAAACTTGGTTTTAAATTTTTAACTGCAGGGGCTATTATTGAAACTGTTAGCTGGTTTTTTAGCTAATTAAAAAAGGGATAAACCAAAATGTTTATCCTTTTTTATTACTAATTAATTCTGACTGTTCAGTAATTCCTAGCTCTTTGATTACATTCATTTCATCATTAACAAAAATACCAAACCTATCTTGTCCAATTAATGTTCCTTGTGAATCATACAATGAACATTCCATATAATGATGTCCATTGTATGCAGTACTTTGCTCACAAGTGTATTTATTTTTAAATTTATCCATATAAAAAGTTAATCCACTCTCCGATTCGCTTGCTTCCTTGCCTCTATTTATTACTTTCCATTCAATTCGGCTAGGTTTTAATTGTATTAAGGCTCTCTTTAGGACTAATTTAAATCCTAATCCCGCCTCCTTTTGAATGGTTCTGGAATTACTTTTTAATGGAATAATGGTTTCTAAATCCTCTGATACTTGAGATATAATTTCAAAATCATCTGGAGATTTAAATCTAGTCGCCTGTTCCTTAGGTAGAAAAGAGAATGAATTTAGATATTTTTCCCAATCAAAAATTCTCATCTGATAATATGCTTTTAAATGAGTATCATTTAAGACATATTTATCCTCCTGCTTTTCCCCATCCTTAATAAAGGTTTTAACTTTTATAAATTCATCTGGCAAATCCAAAAATGAAAAAACATTCTCACCAATTAAGATGTTATTTCTCGGGGCTTTCGCCTGAAGCTTGGCTGCCAAATCTGTATGAATACTAGTAGAAGTTACTTCCGTGATTTCGCCCAAACCATACGAGGACCATAAAACTTGATGATCATCACCGATATCAATGCCTATTCTAATCCGCAAAGGCTCTAAGTCATTTTTTATAAAAAAATCACTTAATGTATATTTATTATAAGATTGCATTAAAGAAGCAGCATTCAAAGCATTAATAATTGCATCTGATTTTTTCATATCCTTATGACCAAAATAAGCAAAAACTGCATCCCCTTGTAATCGGTGGATATGACCATCAAATACCTGGAAAATTTCAATAGCTGACTTTAAGATAGCATTTTTATAAAAACGAACCGTTGACAATGGAAATTTTAGACCTAATTTAGTTGAACCGGATATATCTAAAAATAAAGAACAAACGTACTGATTCCGAGATTCTGTTTCTAATAAATCCTCGAAGTCTGGGTGAATTCCAATGGTACTTGAAAACGGAGCCCCACTTTTACCAAACAATAAACGTAATTGCTCTTTTGCAGGCAGAACAGTATCTAACTCAGTGGCATTTGCCATTTTTTCGAACACATCATAGTGTGATTTCTTTAGTATTTCCTTAGGAACCTTCTGTGCAAACAACTGGTCAAATATAGGTTTTAATTTATCCATCTTTACCTCCACTAAAGAAAAATATATATAGTTATATTCTACCATTAATAAACCCTAAATTAAGTAGTATAAAAGAATAATTAAAGATGTAAATATAATGAATTGAGAATGTATAAGCAATATTGCTTGACCAAAACGAGCAAAAAAATAAGTAGCCTAACCAAGATTGTTAGTCTCTATTAGGCTTTACTGTCCTTCAAATTCTTTTGAAATCAACTTAGCAAGCTCATCTGGACTATAAGATGATTCAAGAGAGAACTCATAAGTCTGAAAATAAACAAAGTTTCTTCAAAAAATTTTTTAAATAGAAACAAAAATTTTCTGGTCATACTTGTCTAGTATGGCCTTTTTACTTTCAACACAAATATGGTCAAATAGGACGATCACCAAAAGAGCCCCTCCCACAGTTATTATGAGATTGAGAGAGTTTTTTTTCTATCAAAGAGGCGGATACTTACATACTTATAACCAACCTCTCATAAATCCATAACTAACCTCAGAACAACCAATTGATCTTAATGATAAGTTAACTCTATCTAGCATCTTAGTTCTCTCTATGTTCTTACCTTGATTGTTCATCTCTTCTAAGAAGTACTTAACTAAGACTGAAGCTGCTGCTAACTTAAACAAATCTTTATCCATACTATCTTTAAGATGTTGTAAGTGATGTAACTTCTCTTTCATACATATCATTCCTTTCATATAAAAGTAAGAACTAAGGTAGTTAGCCTTAGCTCTTATATCTGTTATGCTAACTCTGTTCCTGCAGGTGCTACTGTTAATGCTCCATTGCCTTGTAAGCTAACTGAATATGTGGCAAGGTCATCATACGGAAACTCCAAAGGCAGATCAGTTATAACTGCATTTCCAAAATACTTTGAACCATTTGGCATTTCTAAGTAAACATCTACCGTATTACCATTTATAAATTCTTCTTCCAATACAATGTAAGCACCATCATCGGTAACGAATGCTCCATCACAATCAATACTGAACTCTTTAAAGCCAGGAAGACTCTCTTTCCAGTTTCCTTCTGAACTCTTACTTGTCGCATCAATAGTCTCAGCGCTACGATTTAATGTAGCATTTCGTTGTCCTGCGAGAACCATTGAAGTTCCTGCCTTATGAATAAATACCTTACATTTCATACCTTGTATTTTTCCCACTTCTATATCAATCCTTTTCGATTATTTGAAGTAAAAAAGAGACCAGAAAAAATATTAACGGGTTCCGTTTCCTATCACAAACATAAAAAATGTACGTTAAAATGAGTGCCAATTCACATAGGAAATTGACACTCACTTTTTATTGGTGTAAAGCCATTTGAGCGGAAATTACATATAAATTTGTATAGGAAAATGCACCCTAAATTGTAGGGGGTACAATGACTGGTGTACCCTTACCATTTTACCTACAATTTGATATACAAATTGTCTTACCATAAATGCTTAGAAAGCAAGTTATAATTGGATATATATGTTAAGATGAAATAAAGTTTGTTAAAAAATGTACTCACACTAACGGAGCAGGTATGGTGAAGAAGGAATTGTATTTTTATGTTAAAATTTATTAATGAAAGAAAGATAAGAGCGGGAAAATGGAAGATGTTTATGGAATAGAGGTGAAATAATGACTACTACTACTACTCCAATTATATTACTCATAATACTCATATCAATTTTAGTATTTAAAGGAATAAAGAACGGAAGCATGAAATTTACTGGTAAAAGATTTTTATTGGGTTTAATTATAACTATCGTAGTTATTAACGTGACTATGTTCTTCATCTTGTAAATACTATGTGAACTATTGTACTTAAAGTAAAAGGTGGTTTACTTCAACAGGAAACAAAAAATGGATATTTTAAAAATGGGCTCAGTGTGAACTGAGCCCATTTATTTTTTATTGCAAAAACATCTACAAAAGGCAGTACAAATTGGGTTGTATTTTCGACTGCATTTTCGGATTTTGTGATAGGAAACGGAACCCGTTAAAAAAATATCTGATCTCTTAAAAGATTGTGAAGAATTCCACATAAGGCGGTATATTAAATCGCAAATACGTAGCCTTTAGCAATTGCACTGTGATTTGTTACTTGTCCATCGCCATAGAAGTCTGCAACGAATCCAACTGTTCCACGATAAGCATGAGCAGCATCATTTGTAATCTGTTGGACGTTAACTTCCTTTGAAACTCCAATAGTATAAGCATCTTCCATACTTCCAAATACAACAGGATATTGCCCAATATCATTTCCAGCATCTAAAGCATTAGTTACTTCAATCGGAAAGCCATGTAGCGTTGGAGTAATTTTCCCATCAATTACGACATATTCCATAACTAATTGCCCTTCTAAGTCTTTAAGTTGAGCAATTTTTTCAAAGAATGGTCTGCTCATATACCATGAACTATTAGGTAAAAAGTCTTCATGGACTTTTGTAGGCATTTCTCGAAGAGGAGATGGGGTAATCACAGTTCCAAAATCACGAGTTGGAACATTCTTATCATGAACAATTCCATTGAATCCATTAGTTCCTGTACCAGTGAAAATTGACTTTTCAATAGCTTTGACTACTCGCTTAGCAATTTTCTCTTTTGCATAACTTGATAGGTCTGCTCCAGAATCATACATCAGTTGCTTAGAAAAACTCATTGATAATCCGACACGTTTTTTCTTCAGCGTTCCGAAGTTGTCTAATTTAAGACTAATTTCAGGAAGTGAATCAAATTCCCCTTCATCTACGAAAGCAGCATCTTCTAGTTCAGTCTCAACAGCAATTTTCATTGTGTGTCCAGTAAACGGAATCTTTCGAGCCTTTAAATATGATTGAGAAGTGCTTTCTGCTTTTTTGATGATCTTTGCATCAACTTGCTCACCCAATATTGAACCATTATATTCTAATCCTTGTAAGGCACGTTCTTCAGTTTGTTTTGTCATTTTGATTTCCTCCATTTGATTTTTTATATCTTCGAGCTCAGATTTAAGCCCTTCTAATTTTCCTTTTTCACGTTCTAAAGCAAATGCAAATCCTGTGTTTTCTGGTGAAAGCTTAGACATATTTTCAAGACTACGGATCGTTCCTTCTGACTTTTGAATATCAAGCTTAAGACTTGCTTCACGAGTATCTAAAGGAACCTCTCGAGCTTCTTCTTCAACCTCTTCTTGAACATGAATCTCAGGTTCTTCAATCAATTCAATAGATCGAGCTGCTATTGTTGATTGAGCGTAAGCTGGGTCTTTAACAACTGAAACTTCATATAACTCAAGTTCATCAATTGTTCGTTCGTACAAATTTGATTCAATTTGTTTCCATGAATCTTTGATGGTACGAAAACCAAAGCTCATATTTCTGAAGATTCCAGAGTTAATTAGCTCGAAAGCATCCTTACCCCAGCTTGTAGGTGTAATCGTAGCTTCCATATAAAGACCCTGTTCGTCTTCACGTAGATTCAGACTTCCATTTCTAGTTGAAGCAAGAATCTTATCTGCTTTATGTTCTGACAAGAAATCAATGTCTCTTCCAGCACTTTTAATTGCTCTAGCAAAAGCACCTTTAGCAATCTTTTCTTTAAACCTCTTTGTAACTCCAAGCACATGACTTAATTGCTCAGTCTTATTGACGTAACCAGAAACTTTTAATGAACCATCTTCGTTGCTAGTTAGCTGTGCTGAGTTTACTCGTAATTCCATTTCCATTGACTATCAACTTCCTTTCTGATTTTCTTCGAAGTACTCTTTTTCGTACTTCTCAAGAATTTCTTTTGTTACTACATTTCCGTTGCAAGTTCGATCTTCAACAGTAAAAAGAACTTTGCCATCAGACTCTATCAGATTATAAATTCGTTCACTTTGAATCCATTGAGCTTTATTGGTCATCTATTTCATCCTTTCAAAATTGCTTTCAAAGCAAATCTAAAAAATCGCAAAATAAAGAGTATGGCCGCATCCGAAGATACGACCAATCTTAACCATGAACTGTCGGAAGAATGGCCAAAGACTTCCAAACAAAATTTTAAAATAAAAAAGACAACCGTAAGGCTGTCTCGGTGTTGATACAGTTGACAAGGCTGTATCATTACAAATGGTTAATTCTTCGTGTCCTCAACTACAAGAGGAGATTGTTGGCTGATAAGACCAACAACAAAATATATGATAATTTATGTTAATTTTAAGAGGAGGTGAGAACTAACTATCTATCGAATCGTAGTATGAACTAGTAAACAATAGTAATTAGTTCTCTGTCTTTTATGACGCTAAAAAATCGAACAGCCTAGTTCTAACTCTGGATAAAAAAAATCAAATCCTTAGAAGCAGAGAGTAAGTGTTTCCGCACTTCGCCTCTCTTATTATTAATATATATAGATGAAAGATAATGTACGTATATTTTGCTTTTAAAGCAATATTTTTATCTCTCTATATTTATTATACTTTGTAGGCAATTACTAGACAGATTTCGTACTATTTCTCCAACTTTCTTTCAATCTTTTCACATGCTCATTATCTTCTTGTTTGATGGGTTTAACTCTGACTTGTTTGACTTTGCTACCAAGAGTCTTAGTAAATTCAACTCTTTGGCCGAAGCCATAATTATCAATAAGTTGGAACATCTTTGGCTTCCTCCGAAAAGAAATTATTTTTATTATCATATCTGTTCGTTTTAAAACGTAAATGAGAATTGGTAACTTTTTATTAAAATAGAAAAAAATAAGACAGCCATAGCTGCCTTAAATTGAATTAAATTGCCAATATCTTT
Source organism: Bacillus sp. 22-7 (assembly GCF_010628845.1). Lineage (NCBI taxonomy): Bacteria > Bacillati > Bacillota > Bacilli > Caryophanales > Bacillaceae > Bacillus > Bacillus sp. 22-7. Next base: position 57,320 of record NZ_NJQY01000022.1, read on the forward strand.
GTTTCTTTCCATCTATATTCTTTGAACCAACTTCAAGGACATAATTATTCTTTTGATACAAATAATCTCGAACAACTTTTGGTCCTACAGTTCCAGAACTACTTACAATACCCGATTCCTTAAATAGTTCTTTTATTTTATCTTGATCTTCACGAACAAGGAATTTTCCTTCAATTATTCCTAGAACTTCTTCAACCGATTCTGAATGTTCTTTTAACATTTTTACATAAGTGTATGGATAAAACTTTTCAACAATTCTCTTGTACGTTCCAACCGTATCTCCACTCATTGTAGCAAAGTCAGATATATCGGACTTAAGTTTAGCTAGTTTCAGTTTGTTTATTTTAATATGAGCTAAGTCTTTATTTTTCTTATCAGTCTCATGCCATACAAAGCTTGGAACTTTTCTTTTTCCGTACTTGTTCTGCCATTCATAAATTCCTATGTCGGAGAATTCTAAGTCTCGTTTCATAGACTCAACTTTTGTTCTAATTGCTTGTCCATAAGGAACTTGAATATATAGTCGTACTTTTCTTTTATCTTCACCTTTTCGAACTCTCGCAACAGACTGACGTATATCTACTGAAGACGGAGTTCCAATGATAACAACATTTTTTATGTCTTCATTGAAGTTAATCCCAGTATTCATAGCCGCTGTCATAAAACCAATTTGTCTGTTAGACTTTTCTTGCTCGATAATTTGTTCTCGAATATCTTCGTCATTTTTGTCTCTAAAAGTCTTGTTTCCTTTACTACAAATAAAGAATGGATTGTGTTCAATGAACTTTTGAGACATTTCGTATGCTGAAGTAGCAGAAGATGAAAATACTAAAGTTTGTTGGCTGTCATCTAAATTTCTTCTAATTTCATTTTCAATAGCTTTTGTGGAGCGAGTTAAAAAAACAATTTCAACATTATGATTGGAATAATCAACAGTAGACATTACAATAACTGGCTTCTTGAACTCAACATATTGTAATGGATCAGGAGTTCCACTTAGAAGTATAATCACTGAATTTCTTGCCTCATTTATAAAGTCAAACGAAGTTTCTGTATTATCATTAAAGTCTGCATCTTCAACAAAGTAATGAGCTTCATCACAAACTATATAGTCGTAATGATTCATTAATAAACCGTTCTCTAACTTCTCTTCTAAGGATTGATACGTACAATAATCAATGACATGAGACATGAATTCTGTCTTTACTCTCACTTGTTCTCCAATGGATGACCTTGGATAAAGAAATAATATTGACTTTCCTTCTTGTTCAGCCAATGGAATCAAGTGACTAGCAATCATAGAAGTTTTTCCGCTGTCTGGTTCTGACCAAAAAGAGTAGTTATATTCCGGTTCCATCAGTTTAAAATCTTTTTGATTAAATCTTTCAGATAAGTATGCCATAGTTTGTTCCTCCGGATAATTTATTTCTCTCACATATGCACTATATCTGCTGAATGAAATACGTAAATTAAACGGAGCAAACTTTTTAAATTCATTTGTTTTGGAACAAAAAGATAGTCACTGCTAATATTAAGAAATACGATTTTTTTGTACCTTTAATAAAATACTTAATGCTATCGAGCTTCGCTCGATGCAGGTCAAGAGCTTCGCTCTTGAACCATAATATAAAATGAGAATTTTATACCATTATTGAGCTAACGGGCAGTTTAATTGAACAAAGGTATTCCGGTTGTATGGTAAAATATAACCAATAATTGATTCTTTTTGGGGAGGTTTTTTAATGGCTGGATTGTTCGGAGCTATCGCTTTTTATATTGTTGGATTATTTATTCTTTATATAGTCATAGAAACAGCTGTAAGGAGGGGTATAAACAGTTCAATAATTGGTCAGTTTCTTGAAAAAAAGTATGGAATTAGGGGAGATAAAAAGTCTTTTCTTGATGATGATTTAGATAATGATAAATAAAAAAGAGTTTTAACTATTGGGAGCATTTCTTCAAGAAGAAATACTTATTCTTATGGCAGATAGGGCAGGATTGTTTAATAAGCAAAAATAGAGGATTTATGAAACTATTATTTGAAAAATCCGTATAATTATTAAAATCTAATAATGCGGAGGTGTTATTTTGGAACCCAATGTTCAAATGTCTCAAAGCGTTGAAATTGTTACCAAAAAAGAAGTAAGTAAGAGAAAATTATTAAATATAATAGGTATATTTATTTTTGGTGGATTAGCATTAACTAATGTAACAAATCCACTCCCTTCAAGTGATTACACTAAAGAATTTTTGCTATTTATTGGTGGAAGTGCTATTATCTATTACTTTTTAGTGAACATCTATTTCATAGGACAGATAGGTAGAAATATTGTTTATACAACTCTTATTCTTTTAGGTTGTTTTAGTATATTTATGGCTTTTTATATTGCAACTAATTCAATACCACACTAATAACTATATTCAATTATTATTCCTCAAGTAACGGGTGCTTTAGTTAAAGAAGCCAAAGGAGGACCCACTGGGTCCTTTTTGAGTTGATTAATAAAATATTGATTTTATAATAAAAATGGAGTTCAGGATATTCTTCGTTATTTTCACTGGCTCCTTGATAACTAATCATCTGGACTGAAAATACATAAGAATACCCAATTTGGATTCTTATGATGACTTCTGAGGAGTTTGTACCTATAAACCTATTAACTAGTCTTATAAAGTCCAACAGGAGTCAACGTATGACCTCTGAAGGTTATTCTGAAGAGCTATTAAGTATAATCTCAGGCTATGAGCATATTTTGTGGAATAAAAGACAAAAGACCGAGCAATTAAGCCCGATCTAATTAAGGTCAAGAGGTCCAACTTTACCATCGAAGAAACCAATTTTTTCTAGAATATCAGAAAATTTCTCTGTAAGAGATTCTTCTTTTAAAACAGCTTTACGATATATTTCATCATGCTTTCTTCTGTACATGATACTAAAGCAGTAGTCTCTTCCTCTTCGTATTCTTCTTAACTTTTCAATTTCTACTTCTAAATCAAATTGTTCCATGATATGACCTCCAAAGTTTAGTTGAAGTCATTATACGGTTCAAAATGAAAGTGTAAAGCAAGATTTAAAAATTTATTCATCATCATACTCAAGATCAGCAATTTTAATATCAGACTTATTGTAGTATTCGTCATAAAGTAAGCTGAGCAACTTCCATCTTTCTTCGTTCTCAAGATTCTTAATGATTGATAGTACTTGTTCTGCTTTCATTTACATTCCCCCTAAAATGGTAGTTCTTCATCAGATATATCAAGACTTACAAGTTCAGCTTTAGATTCTTCTTCTGAAGCATTGAGCCAGTCAAAGTATGGTATGTCTGTGCCTTTCAGTCGTTCTCTCATACGTTCATAAGGGTTTATGAGACCATGCTTAACTTGACTCTTGTATAACGTGTTCTTAAGGCATGTTGCTAGGTATGCTGGAAAGTTTTCAATAGTATGTCTGACTTGCATTACTTCATCAACAACACGAAGACATACTTCTTTGCTAAGTCCTTTAGCACGATATTCGTTTGTAAGCTTGTATATGATTTCATCATCGTATGTATCTTGAACTCGTTCTATGTTGTTTTGTTTTAGATACAAATCAGCATTATCTTCTTGAGTATCTTTGTTACCAATGTTGTTAACAAATTCATGCTTTAGAGGTTCTTTAGAGGCTTTGTTTAAAGTATTTTTTAAAGCTATATTATGTTGCTCATAAAGAGGCTCACATGCTTGTTCTTCTGGGTGTTCATCTGGTTGTTCATTTGTAATTTCCTGTTCGATTGATTCAATTATGTAAATATTTGCACTTTGTTTATTATTCTTCCTCTTAGCTGCATTGATCGTGAGAATACCAATATTCTGAAGCAGACCAAAAAACCTTCTTACTGAAGACAGACTGATTTTCATTCTAAATCTTTCTTCGAACATTTCTACGAATGTATTATGAGCAATACTAAACACACCTTGTCCATTAATTGCAAGGTCTGAAATCATACATGCCATACGGAATTGAAGGTCAGTAAGCTCCCATCTATTCTTAATTTTAGGAACAAGCAATTCAGGATTATACGTTCCTTTACTATACTTCTTTAGCTCCTCATTTTTACAATTGACTAACATTTGTAGACGTCAAGTCGA